>NZ_FYEK01000033.1 GCF_900187885.1 Thermoflexus hugenholtzii JAD2
GTCAGCGCTGCGATCTGGCGGCTGTTCTCCTGAACCTGCTGGGTGAGCGTTGCGATCTGGGCTTCCACCCGCTCCATCCGCTCCGTCAGCGCTGCGATCTGGCGGCTGTTCTCCTGAACCTGCTGGGTGAGCGTTGCGATCTGG
>NZ_FYEK01000034.1 GCF_900187885.1 Thermoflexus hugenholtzii JAD2
GGACCCAGAACAATCTGGGGAGTGCGTATTCGGATTTGGCGGCGCATGAGGATCCGGTGGGGAACTTGCGGCGGGCGATTGTGGCCTATGAGGAGGCGCTGCGTTTTTACACTCCCGATGTGGCCCCGCTGGATTATGC
>NZ_FYEK01000035.1 GCF_900187885.1 Thermoflexus hugenholtzii JAD2
CGCCCGTCGCGGTGGCCGCCGCCGTCCCTGCGGCCGCGCCGGGCGCCCCCGCAGCGGCCCCGGCCGTGGAGGAGAAGACCGAGTTCGACGTGATCCTCAAGGAGGTCGGGCCGAAGAAGATTGAGGTGATCAAGGTGGTGCGCCAGCTGACCAACCTGGGCCTCAAGGAGGCCAAGGATCTGGTCGAGGCGGCCCCCCGGCCGGTCCTGGAGGGCGTCAGCAAAGAGGTGGCCCAGGACGCCAAGGCCAAGCTGGAGGCGGTGGGCGCGGTAGTGGAGATCAAGTAAGTCTGCTGCCGAGACAGGCGTCCGGCGGGGGCGATCCCTCCCGCTGGCCCCCGCCGGACGCCGTCCCAGAGGGCCTACGATCCAGAACGGCCCCGGGCCTGCAGGAACAGGGCGTAAAGCGACCGCAACGCCTGCCCCGGCCGGTCCTCGTAGTCCGCGGGGACGGGCAAGGGGGAGGGAGGGGCGGCCAGCGGGCGTCGGCGCGCGGCGAAACGGGCGATGACGTCCGCTGCTGGCTTGCGGGATCCGTCGGGCCGCAGCAGCCCGAAATGGCGCTCGTGGATCAGGCGATCGCACGGCGGCCGTGTCCACAGATCCGGATGATAGTCCGTGTAACACCAGATGAAGGCCCCCAGGGCGCCTTCCTGAACCAGCGCCTCCAGCGCCCGTTCATAGAAATCCGCCGCCTCGTGCTCGGAGATCAGCGTCACCTCGAACGAGCGATCCTCCAGCTGGATTGGGATCCATTGGGTGGGCTGCCCGGGCGGCGCGGTGGGCAATCCGAACTCCTCCAGCAGCACCGGCTTCCCTCCCAGGTCGGCGGTGAGCCGAGCCAGGAAAGGGAGAACCTGCTCATCCAGCGGATGGCGAGCCCATGCCGCATAGACCGGGTAGCCATGCATGCAGAGGAAATCCAGCATAGGGGCGAGGGCCCGCACCCGGAACCCCAGGTCCTCTTCCAGCACGGGGCTGTGGAAGCCGATGGTGATGGGATGGGCGGGGTCGATGGCGCGCAGAGCCCGGGTGAGGGTGTCCAGCCACCGGGCGGCGGCCTCAGGGGTTCGGGGCTGCAGGACCAGGTCCGGTTCGTTCCCCAGATCCCATGCGAGCAGCGCCGGATGATCCCCCACCGCCTCAGCGGCAGCCTCCAGCATCCGGACCTGCGCCGCGAGGGCGAAAGGATCCTCGTAGAGGTCCCGGATGCGGCTTTTCACGACGCGCCCGCCGGCGATCAAGCGGAAACGGGGATCGCTTTCTCGTTCGCCGTCCAGCAGCCACGGCGGCAGCCAGTTCACGCCGCTCATGTGCCCGGTGAAGAGAGTGACGATCACCCGCAGCCCGTTCGCCGCGGCCAGGTCTAGCACCTGGCGGAGGCGTTCCAGCATGCGGGGATCGACCCTCTCGGGGGTGGGCATGAAGTCTTCCCAGAGCAGGAAGATGCGAACCCCTTCCAGGTTGAGGGCGGCGATCTCGGCCATGTCTGACCGGACCTCCTCCAGGTCGAATTCCTTCCACCAGAACATCGCCTTGGTGCGCGGCCAGTAGTTGACGCCAACCAGGAAGTGATCTCCCCATCCGCTCACCGCCGTCCCTCCTTAGGTGAGTAGAATGCCGGGTCGACGCTGGGAAGTTCAGCCCGCGCTCCGTGTCAACTCCCCACTTGCTTCCTCAAGGATCTTCCGGAGATCTGCCATAGAAATCGTGGGCGGCAACGGGGCCTGGGCGTAATCCGAACGACCCCCGCCTCCGGAGAAGCCGAGACGGCTCCGGATCCGCTCCAGGATCTGCTGGGCCGAGACGGGGATCCCCGGGCCGCACGCCACGGCGAGGAGACCGGCGCTCCCTCCGGCCGCCAGGATCACCAGGCGGGGCCCCGAGGCGCTGAGCCGCCGCGCCAGGCGGGGCAACAGCCCGGGAGGCAGCTGCGCCCATACGTGGATCACGAGCTCCCCAAACGGCACCGGACATGCCTTTCGTTCCAGTGTCGGAAGCACTTCCTCTATGTAGAGCTCCTGCAGGAGGGACAAGCTGCGCCGGGCTTCCTTCAGTTCGCGCTGCAATGCCTGCACGGCCTCCATCAGATCCGCCTCCCCTGCGCTCAGCAGGCGGGCGACCTGGAGGAGCCGCCGGTATTTCCCCTGATAATCCCGCAGGGCCCGCCAGCCACAGAGGAAGCTCACCCGCACTCCCCCGCCGCGACGCTCCCACTTCAGGATCTTGATCGGCCCCACTTCCCCCGTGCGCCGGACGTGGGTGCCTCCGCACGGACTGCGATCGAAATCCGCCACCTCCACGATGCGGATCGGCCCCTCCACAGAAGGGCTCCGGCGCAACCCCAAGGCCTCCACTTCCCCTCCATTCACCCACCAGGTCCGCACCTCCCGGTTCTCCAGGACCACCCGGTTGGCCAGCTCCTCCGCCGCCTCGGCGACCGCCTCCGGGAGATCCGTCGTCTCCAGGTCGATGGTGACCACCTCATGGCCGATGTGAAAGGAAACGGTCTGCGCACCCGCGACCCGAAGGAAGGCCTGCGAGAGGATGTGTTGCCCGGTGTGCTGCTGCATGTGATCGAAGCGGCGCTCCCCATCGACGATCCCTTCCACCTCCTGCATCCCCAGCGGGCGCTCGAGGAGATGCAGGATCACCCCATCCTCCTCTCGTTCCATCACCTCCCGCACCGGGATCCCGTTCAGGGTCCCGCGATCGGACGGCTGCCCGCCTCCGGCCGGGTAGAACGCGGTGCGATCCAGGATCACGGCCGGCTGGCCCTGATAGGTGGTTTCCTCCACCACCCGGGCGGTGAATCGCCAGAGATAAGGATCCTCCCAGTAGAGCCGAAGCGTCATCCAGTCCTCCCCGATTCGTTCGCGGCTGCGCGGGATCGTTGCTCTGGATTATACTTAGATCCCGGTGGATCCCTGTGAGGCTGAACCGGATGGTCCGACATCCGCTGGAGGCGGCGGAGGCGCTGGAGCCCATCACCCGGGGCCGGCGGAGCGGCCGGCCGCATCGGGTGGAGCTGTGCTTCGTTTATCGGGAGGACGCGATCTACCTGATGGCGCACACCAGGGCCCACGGCCGGGGCACCGACTGGTATCAAAACCTGTTGGTGAACCCGCAGGGGATCGTGGAGGGCGCCGGGCGGCAGTGGACAGGGATCGCAGAGCCGTTGCCGCTGGAGGAGCTGCCTCGGATCACCGAGTGGTTTCGATCCAAATACGGGGATCAGGCGGTTCGCATCTGGTATGAAGGAACGCCGCGCCGGCCGGTCCGTATCCGGCTCCTCGAGGAGGGCCGGCCCGGCGAGGGCGCATCCTGAAGCCTTCGAGGAAAGAACCTCCATGGCTTCGCCGTTCCAGCAGCTCCAGAAGATCCTCAAGCACGAAGCCCAGGACGGCTATCGAAACCGCATTGTGATCGGCGGGATGGGCCGCTTCGCCGATCACTGGTATCGACAGGCCCGGGCCGCGCTCCAGGGGGGGGATCCGGAGCTCCTCCTCGCCCTGGAGGCGATCTATGCGGACCTGCGGCGCTATGAGGCCGCCGACCCGGAGGAGCGCCGACGCTTGGTCGAAGGACTGGAAGCCCGCATCCAGGAGGCCCTTCAGCGGGAGCGCCATCTCCGGAGCAGCCGCAGCGCCGCTCCGGCCCCACCCGAGCCGGTGGGTCGCCCGCAACCATCGCCGCCGTCGCCTCACCCTGCAGCTCCGCCGGAACCTCCTGCCCTCCGCAAGCCGGAAGCGGAGCCTCCCGAAAAGCCCCGGGCCCGACCGGCCCCACCGGTTTCCCCACGCCGGGCCGCCCAGGTCGAGTCCCTGGGCCTGGAGGCTCCGGTCCATGTCATCCACGGCCTGGGGCGGGAGCGAGCCCAGCGCCTGGGGCGCTTGGGGGTCCAGACGATCCGGGACCTCCTTTACCTGCTCCCCCGCCGGTATGTGGATTTCCGGGCCCTCAAGCCTATCCACCGCCTGCGGGTCGGGGAGGAGGTGACGGTCATTGGGGAAGTGATGGACATCGGGAGCAGGCAGACCGGGAACGGCCTCACGGTGATCAAGGCGCTGATCACGGACGGCTCTGGGGTCGTCGAGTGCACGTGGTTCAACCAGCCCTATTTGCTGGATCGCATCAAGCCGGGCGCGTTCATCGTGGTGAGCGGGCGCGTCGATGAGTTCCTGGGACGACCGGTGTTCCGCTCCCCGGAATGGGAGCCGGCGGATCGCGAGCTGCTGCACACCGCTCGCATCGTCCCCATCTACCCGCTGACGGAGGGCCTCACCCAGCGCTTCATGCGTTCGCTGATGAAGCGGGTGGTGGATTACTGGGCGGAGCGGGTGGAGGATCCCCTCCCGGCGTGGATCCGGGAAGCCTATGGGTTCCCGGATCTCCCCGCTGCCCTGAGGCAGGTTCACTTCCCCGACGATTGGGAGCCCCTGGAGAAGGCCCGGCGGCGGCTGGCCTTCGATGAGGTCTTCTACCTGCAGATCGGCCTGCTGGAGGCCCGACGACGGTGGCGCAGCGCGCCGGGCCGGGCGCTGGCCTTCGACGAAGCCCTTCTGGAGCGGGCCATCGAGGCCCTTCCCTTCACCCTCACGAACGCCCAGCGACGGGCCCTCTCCCAGATCCTGGAGGACCTGCGATCCGGGGTGCCGATGAACCGCCTGCTCCAGGGGGAGGTGGGCTCCGGCAAGACGGTGGTGGCGGCCCTGGCGGCCTACGCGGTCTTCTTGGCGGGGGTCCAGAGCGCGATCATGGCGCCGACGGAGATCCTGGCGGAGCAGCATCACCGCAACCTGCTCGCCCTGGCCGAGCGCTGGGCAGCTGCCGGCCTGCCCACCCCCACTATCCGGTTGCTGACCGCCGGGGTCACCGGGGTGGAGCGGGCGCAGATCTACGCCGAGCTGGCCGAGGGGAGCTGCCAGCTGGTGGTGGGCACCCACGCCTTGATCCAGGAGGAGGTCGCGTTCCGGGATCTGGCCTTCGTGGTCATCGACGAGCAGCAGCGTTTCGGGGTGCTGCAGCGGGCAGCCCTGCGGGGCAAGGGCTATAACCCCCACGTCCTGGTCATGACCGCCACACCCATCCCCCGCACCCTGGCCCTCACTCTGTATGGGGATCTGGACCTCTCGGTGCTGGACGAGATGCCCCCTGGCCGGCGGCCGGTGCTCACCCGCTGGCTGATGCCCGAGGAGCGGGAGCGGGCCTACGCCTTCATCCGCCGGCAGGTGGCGCAGGGCCATCAGGCTTATATCATTTGTCCGCTGGTGGAAGGCTCCGATAAAATCGAGGCCAGGGCAGCCGTCGAGGAGTATGAACGGCTGCAGCGCGAGGTCTTCCCCGACCTGCGGCTGGGGCTGATCCACGGACGCATGAAATCCGAAGAGAAAGAAGCGGTGATGAACGCCTTCGCCCGCGGGGAGATCCAGGTCCTGGTGGCCACCCCGGTGGTCGAGGTCGGCGTGGACGTGCCTAACGCCACGGTGATCCTGATCGAAGGGGCGGACCGCTTCGGGTTGGCCCAGCTGCATCAGTTCCGCGGGCGGGTCGGCCGCAGCACCTATCCTTCTTACTGTCTCCTGCTGGCGGAGTCCCCCTCGGAAGCGGCCATCGAACGCCTTCGGGCCATCGAGACCATCTACGACGGCTTCCAGCTGGCCCAGAAGGATCTGGAGATGCGTGGGCCAGGGGATTTCCTGGGCACCCGCCAGAGCGGGTTCCCCGAGTTGCGTTTGGCGGACCTCACCGACCTGCGCCTGCTGGAGCTCGCCCGGGAGGCCGCAGAGCGCCTGGCGGAGCGGGATCCAGAGCTGCAGGCCCCGGAGCACCGCCGTCTGGCGGAGGCGGTGACCCGTTTCTGGCAGGGCCCGGTGGAGCCGAGCTGAGATCTGATCGCGAGGAGCGCCGAATGACCCGAGCCCTGTATCCGGCGTCCTTTGATCCGATCCACTACGGACATATCGATATCGCCACCCGGGCGGCGGCGATCTTCGACGAGCTGGTGGTGGGGGTTTACGATCGGCCCAGCAAGAGCCTCCTCTTCTCGCTGGAGGAGCGGCTGGCGCTGGCCCGGGAGGCTCTTCAGCATCTCCCTAACGTCACGGTGATGGCTTACAGCGGGCTGACGGTGGATTTCGCCCGACGCATCGGCGCCCGGGTGATCGTGCGGGGGCTGCGCGTGATTTCGGATTTCGAGCTGGAGCTGCAGATGGCCCTGACCAACAAGCAGCTGGCCCCGGAGATTGAAGTGGTCTGCCTGATGACCAGCCGCGACTATGCCTTCATCAGCTCCAGCATCGTCCGCGAGGTCGCCCTTCTCGGCGGCGACGTCTCCGCCATGGTCCCGCCGCACGTGGCCCGGGCCCTGGCTGCCAAAGCCGCCGAGCGGGCTGGCGAGGCGGTGCCCATCGTCTCGATCCGCGAATAGGCGCCGTCGAGGCGCCCGAAACGAAGGAGGGCTGGGATGGACATCCTCCATCTGATCGATCAGCTGGAGCAGCTGGTCCTGCGCAGCCGCCTCCTTCCCTTCCTCAGGTGGGTGGTGGTGGAGGAACGTCAGCTGCTGGATCTGATCGATCAGATGCGGGTGGCCGTCCCACAGGAGCTGAAGCAGGCCCGCCGGATCGCCCAGGAGCGGGAGCGGATCATCGCCCAGGCTAAGGAGGAGGCAGAGCGCATCGTCGCCCTGGCCCAGGAGCAGGCCAGCGAGCTCATCGCCCAGCATCAGGTGGTCCAGGCTGCGGAGCAGCGGGCCGCCCTGATCATCGAGCGGGCCCAGCGGGAGGCCGAGCGCCTGAAAGCGGACGCGGACGATTACGCCCTTACCCGTCTCCTGGAGCTGGAGGAAACCCTCTCTCGCCTCCTGCAGGTGGTCCGCAACGGGATCGAGAAGCTGCAGAACGAGCGCGCGGATGAGCCCTCTCGTTCCCCCGATGCCACAGCGCGTCCTCCTGATCGCCACGCATAACCCCGGGAAGCGCCGGGAGCTGATGGCGCTCCTCGGCGATCTCCCCCTCCGGCTGACGGATCCTGTGGAGCTGGGGATCGAGGAGGTCGCCGAGGAACCCCACGACAGCCTGGAGGAGAACGCCCGCTGGAAGGCGGCCCACTATGCGGCCCGCAGCGGGCTGTGGACCTTGGCCGACGATTCGGGGCTGGAGATCGACGCCCTGGGGGGCGCGCCGGGCGCCCGCTCCGCTCGATTCGCCGGGCCCGCGGCCACGGATGCGGACCGCATCCGCGAGGTCCTGACGAGGTTGGCGGATGTCCCGTGGCCCCGGCGGACCGCGCGGTTCCGTTGTGTGATCGCCCTGGCCCGGCCGGGGGAGGCGCCGGTGCTGGTGGAGGGCCGTGTCGAGGGCTACATCGCCTTCGAGCCCCGGGGGTCCTCCGGCTTCGGCTACGACCCGATTTTTTACATCCCGGAGCTCGGGAAGACCATGGCTGAGCTCCCCATGGAGGTCAAAAACCGGATCAGCCATCGGGCCCGCGCTGCCCGGAAGGCGCGGGAGATCCTTGAGCGATGGCTACGGGAGGAGGCATGCGAAGGCTCCTGCTGATCGCTTTCGGCGCGGTGACCTTTTACCATCTGATCGCCCTGGCATGGGGATGGCCGAATCCCTTCTGGCTGATGCCGCTGAACACCTTGCTGCAGTGGGGGTTCGCCCTCGCCCATGCGCTCCCCACCCTGGGCCGGCACCGGGCGCTGCTCCTCCTGGGCCTGACCTTCGGGATCAGCCTGACGCTGGAGGCCGTGGGGGTGGCGACCGGCTGGATCTACGGCCCTTACGCCTACACCGAGCGCCTGGGCCCGCGCCTCCTGAGCGTCCCCGTGTTGATCCCCCTCGCCTGGTTCATGATGGCCTACCCGGCGTTCCTGCTGGCCTGCATCGCCCTGGATGAGCCTCCGGCATCCCCCCGGGGATGGGGTGTTGCGGTGCTGGCGGCCATGTGGATGACGGGATGGGACCTGGCGATGGATCCGGCGATGGCCCGGCGGGGCTTCTGGGTATGGCAGGAGGCCGGCCCTTACTTTGGGGTCCCCGTCCGGAATTTCATCGGCTGGATGGTCACGATGCTGCTGATCTACGGTCTCTACCTCGGGATCTCCCGTCGGTGGCCGTCCCCCGCCTCCGTTCCGGCCCCTATGGGAGAGGCGGTCGTGGCGTATGCCATCGCCGGTGCCGCCTTTGTCTTCTATCCCCTCCTGAACCCCCGGGCGGATCCGCTGATGCAGGCCCTGGGGATCGTGGCGTTCTTCACCATGGGCCCCCCGGTCTGGATCGCCTTCCTCCGTCTCCGAGCGCTTCGAGCCGGGAGGCGTGTCCTGGGTGCGTGAGCGAGGTGGGAGATGTTGCGTGTGCGGATGTTCGGCCGTTTCGAAGTGTGGCGGGGGGAAACGCCGATCCCAGAGGCCGACTGGTTCACCCGGCGGGCAAAGCAGCTGTTCCAGATCCTGCTCCTGGCCCGAGGGAGGCCGGTGCCGGCTGATCAGCTCCTGGACTGGCTCTGGCCACGGGCGGATCCCCAACGGGCGGCCATCACCCTGCGCAGCACGGTCCACGCCCTGCGCCGGGCCCTGGAGCCGGATCGGCCGCCTCGGGCCTCGCGGTATATCCGCGCCCAGCCGCCGGGCTATGCCGTGGTCCCGGAGGCTCCGCTGTGGGTGGACGTCTGGGCCTTTGACGACTTGCTGGAGGCAGCCGGGCGGTCCGTCTCCCCGGAGGAGCGCCGGGAGCGGCTGATGGAGGCGCTGGCATTGTATCGGGACGACCTCCTGATCGAGGAGCCTTACGCGGAGTGGACCCTTGCCGAACGGGAACGGCTGCGGGAGCGCTATCTGGAGGCCGCGCTGGAGCTGGCGGAGCTGCTGGCGGAGGCCGGCGTGCCGGAGAAAGCCATCTCCCTCTGCCGGCGGGTGATCACCCTGGACGAGTTCCGGGAGCCAGCTTACCGGGCGCTGATGCGCTACCAGATCGCCATCGGAGACCACGCGGGGGCCCTCAGCACCTACGAGCGGTGTCGGCAGGCTCTGCGAGAGGCCTTTGGGGTGGAACCCTCGCCGGCCACCCAGGCCCTTTACGAGGCGTTGCGGCGGGGAGAGCTGGCCCTGCCGCGCCCCATCGCCTCCGTCCAGCCTCTCCGGGACCTTCCGGAGGGGGAGGGAGGGCCCGAGGAGATATTCGTCGGGCGGGAGGCCGAGCTGGAACGGATGCGGGGGATTTTCGCCGGGTGGTCGTATGGATCCGGCGGCGTCGGGATCCTGAGCGGGGAGCCGGGGGCCGGGAAGACCCGGCTGGCGGCCGAGGCGATCCGCCGTTTCGCCCCTGAGGCGGATGTTCTCTACGTTCGGGGGATCTTCATCGAACGCACCCTCCCGTTCGCCGCCCTGGCGGAGAGCCTGCGGCGCTTCCTGAGCCAGTTGCCCCCCGATCGGCGCGCCTATCTGCCTGCCCCAGCCCTGGCCCAGGTGGCCCGCCTGGTCCCCTCTCTCCATCTCCTGTTCCCCAACCTCCCGGCTGTTCCAGAGACCACCCCAGAGGAGAACCGCCATCGCTTGATCGACGGTTTCGCCAATCTCCTCATCGCCCTGGCGGATCAGCGCCCCCTGGTGGTGTTCGTGGACGATCTGCACTGGGCGGATGAGGCCACTCTGACAGTGATCGGACGGCTGGCCCGCCGCGCGGCTCGCCATCCCCTGGTGCTGCTGCTGGCCTATACCCCGGGGGAAGCCCCTGAAGGGCAGGAGGCTGCTTATCTGCTGGAAGGGCTGCGCCGGGAGGGGATCGGTTCCTGGATCCGGGTCGGGCGCCTTCCCCTGGAGGCCATCGTCCACTGGCTGGCTTCTCTGTCCGGGGAACCTCTGGAGGACCTCCGCGAGCTGGCGCGCCGGCTCTACAGTCTGACGGAGGGGAATGCCCTGTTCACCGCGGAGCTGCTGCGAGCCGTCCGCGCGGCGGAGGGAGGCTTCCGCCGGGAGCTCCTGGAGCGCTACCTGGAGGGGCCGGCGGCGGTCTCCTCCCTGCGTTCCCTGGTTTTGGAGCGGGTGGCTCGCCTGCCGGAGGGCGCCCGGGAGATCCTGGAGATCGCGGCGGTGATCGGCCGCGCCTTTCCCCTCCAGTGGCTGGAGCTGGTCGGCCCGCCGGACCCCACGCCCCATCTGCGGATCCTCCTGGAGCGCCATTTCCTGCGGGAGGAGGCGGAGGAGCGTCTCTCCTTCGTGCACGAGGTGGTGCGCCGGGTGATCTACGAGGCCATCCCGCCGGTGGTGCGGCGGCGGCAGCATCGCCGGCTGGCCGAGGCCCTGGCCGCCCTCTACGGCCCGCATCCGGGCCCCTACAGCGCGGAGATCGCCTATCACTTCCAACGGGCTGGCCGCTCCGCCCTGCCGGCGATGGTCCGATATGCGGTGGAGGCCGGCGATCACGCCCGCCGGACCTATGGGTTCCGCCAGGCGGTCCGCCATTACGATGAGGCGCTCCACGCTGCCCGGGGCGCGGGGGGCGAGGGGATGGCGGAGTGGATCCGGCGGGCCTATCTGGGGCGCGGGATGGCCCTGGAGGCCCTGGGAGACTGGGAAGGGATTGTGGAGACGTACACGCGGTTCCGGGAGTGGGCGGAGGCCCAGGGGGATCGCCTGCACGCGCTGAACGCCGCCCGCCGGCTGATGACCACGCTGACGATGCTGGGCCGTCTGGAGGAAGCCGGCGGGCTTGCTGGGGAGATCCGCGGGCAGTTCGCGGATGTGCTGAGCCCGGCGGAAGCCGACCTGCTGGACCGGGTGGAGCTGGTCTTCGGGGAGGAGCCGGCGGGGTCTCCGCTTCGGGAGCCGCTCTTCCAGCCGGCTCCGCCGCTCTGGGGACGGCCGTGGAAGGAGCTGGCGGAGGCCCTGGCCCCGGAACAGGCGCCGCTGTTGCTGAACCTCTATGGCTGGATCCTCACCCTGCAGGGGATGCCGGAGGCGGCGGAGGCGTGTCTGGGCCAGGCGCTGACCATCGCGGAGGCCACCGCCCAGTGGCCCCATGTCGTAATGGGCTGCAACCTGATGGCTTATCTGCAGGACCTGCGGGGGGACTTCCCCGGGATTCAAGCCTGGCTGAGCAGGGGCCTGCAGCTGGCCCGCCGGGTGCCGGAGATGGACTGGAGCACCATCTGGGCGCGGATCTTTCAGGGCTATCTGGCCCTGCGAGCCCGCCGGCTGGAGGAGGCCCAGGCGCAGTTCCAGAGCGTGCTCACGTTGCTCAAGGGCCGCTCCGCGTTGCGGGCCCATCGGCTGAGCGCCCAAATCGGGCTGGGGATGGCTGTCCTCGCCCAGGGAGATCTGGAGCGAGCGACGGCCTTGCTCGATGAGGCCCTGGCCCAGGGGCGGGCCGTGGATGCCGTGGCCCGCAGTGTGGGGCTGGTGGGGGAAGCCCGGCTGGCGCGCCTGCGGGGCCGCCCCGATGAGGCCCGGACCATGCTGGGTCAGGCGCTGCGCTACACCGGGCGTCGCGGGCTGGTGGCGGAGTTCGTGCACGCGGCGGTAGAGATGGGGCGCTGGGCCCGGGCGGTGGGCCGACCCGAGGAAGCCCGGCCGGTGCTGGAGGAGGCCATCCGCTGGGCGGACGCGGCCGGGTTCCGTCCCGCCGCCCTCACGGCCCGCATCGCCCTGGGGAAAGTGCTGCGGGCGATGGGGGAGGCCCCGTCCCTGGAGGAGATCCGGGAGGAAGCGCAACGCCTCTGGCTGGCCCTGGCCGCGCAGCTTCCCGCGGGCGAGCCCGCGGAGCGCTATTTGATCCCGCGCCGGGCTGTGGAAAGCATGTGAGCATCCGCGCGCCGGGCGCGGATCAGAGCCATCCCCGCTCCCGGAGACGTTCGATCAGGCGGCGCGCATAGGCTTCACCGCCGATCTCCAACAGGATCATATCCACGGACGGCAACGGGTCCTGCCAGAGCCAGTCCACCCGCAACCAGAATCCGGGGATGACTCGGGAGCGATAGATCCCCTGGGGGTCCGGGGGCGCGTGCTGAAAGCGGCCCCGCTCGTCCCGTTGATAGAACTCGGCCCACTGGCTTTGGGGGTCGAGGAGCCAGTATTCGGGGATGCCGGCTTCCTGGTATTCGTAGAATTTTTCGCCGCGGTCGCGGGGATCGCTTCCGGGGAAGACGATTTCGACCACCAGGTCAGCGGGGCCTTCTAAGTGGGTGGGGTGGAGACGGTAGAGGTGCTCCGGGGCGACGAAGAGGAGGTCGGGTTCGCGGCCGGAGCGGGGGAGCTTCATCTGGAAGAGGGCGGGCAGCACCACCCCCAGGCGGTGGCGCTCCACGTAGGTGCGCAGAAGTGCAGAGGAAACCGGCGATATCCTGGTGGCTTCGGGAGGCGGGGCTGTAGGGGCGGATTTCGCCCTGGACCCACTCGGCCAGGGCCAGGAACTCCTCATAAGGAATGGGACGGGAAGAGGTTTCCAGCAATAGCTCCAGCAGGCGACGGCGGAGCTCCTCCGTCAGCACCCCGGGCGCTCGAAGCAGCGCCAACACCTGCTCCTCATGGGACTCCATCCCCCAGACCCTCCATCCAGCCTTCTCTAGCGCGGCTTCTCTCTTCCCCCAAGCCACGGATTAGGGGAGGACGGAGGGCCGGTTCATAAGGAGGCCCCTATGGATCCTTCAAAAAACAGGCGGCGCACCCCAAAGGGTGCGCCGCCCGGTGATCGAGGAGGAGAGCGACGGGTTACGGCCCGGCGTTCTTCATCACCAGCGGTAAGTAGAGGGTGGCCGCCGTGGGCACGAAGTGGATGGTGACCGGGACCTGAAGGGCCGTGGGGGCCGGAGCCGGGCCGATGAACAGCAGGCCGTAGTAGGTAGCCGGCGGAGTGACCGCCTTGGAGAACGAAACCTGGAAGCTCACCGGGGTCCCTGCCACCACCGGGCCCGACGGCACCCCGCCGACCATCAGGTCCGTCCCCTGGATGGCGTGGATCGTAATGTCAAACGGCTGGCTTCCGCCGGGCACGTTCCAGCCGTGGACCGTGATCCAGTAGCGGCCATCCGGCGGCAGGGTGATGCGGACCCGCTCAAAGGCCGTGGGTGTGGTGGACGATGCAAGCAGGGCATCCTGGGTCCCGCATTCGAAGACGCCGTCGCCGTCGTCCTGGTAGACGTAGAGGTCGATGTCGAGCCCAGGCGCCGCGCTGGCCGTGGTCGCCTCCAGCAGCCCGCCGCTGCTGATGGTCTGGGAAATCACCCAGCTGGCGGTGCATGGATCATTGGGATCATCTTGGTAGGCGATCTGGTTCAGGAGGACCGTCGGCTGGCTCAGGCCGAAGGCCAGGACCTGGATGCCCTCCGGGATCGTGCGGGTGGTGGAGAAGACCTGTGTCCAACTCCCGAAGGTGACCGGCGTGGTGATCACCACCGGGAACGGAAGGGCCTGGACCGCATAGGCGGCCCCCACGAGGGGCTCGCCGAACTGCGTCCCGGCGTAGAGGACATTGTGCAGCGCCAGGAAGCCCAGGCCATCCCGGATCTCGCCGGCCACGATCTCCCGCGGTCCACCGGTGGCGGTGTTGAAGACGAACCGGCCGCTGCCGATGTAGGTATCGTTGCTTCCGCCCACTAGCTCCACGCTCTGGGGGCCGAAGAAAGTGGGATCCAGGGTGGAGTAGAAGTCAGCGGCGCGGCCGAAGATCCAGGTGTCCACATCGGTGGGCACCGTGACCCAGCGGGTGTCCACAACCATCGCCTTGCCCGGGGCGGCGGTGCCGTCCGGAATGTCGAAGTAGTAGAGCTTCCAGTCCCCGGACTCGTAGCGCCAGCCCCAGTCAAAGCCGCCGAAGAGATGGCCGTTGTCGTAGGGCTGGTTGCCGATGGGCTCGGTCAGGGAGGCAGCTCCGAAGTCGAAAGTGGGCCCGCTGGCCGCCACATGCGCCACCACCGGGATCACGTGCTTATGGGGGCCGTGGTGCACCTCGATGGCGCCTTCGTAGACGCCCGGCCGCGCCGTGGCGGGCACTGCAAGAGTGGCGTTAAAGGTGGCGCTCCCACTCGCCGGCAGGCTCACGCTGGAAGCCGAGAGGCTCAGCCAGCCCCAGTCGGCTTTCTTGTAGAAAGTAATGCGCACTTGCATCGTAACCGCATCAGAGCCGGTGCGCCGCTGGACGCCGAAGAAAACGCCGTCGTGGCGGCGGGACAGGCTGTCGCGGCCCAGGCTGGCCTCTAGGTAAGTGCCGCTGGGATAACCGTATGTGAAGCGGTTATATTCGTATATTCCGCTGACGACATCAATCTCCCCCGCATCCACCTGGCCGTTGCCGTTGGTGTCCGTCCACAGGTTCCCGTCCCCGTTTAGATCGGTCCAGTCGTAGAAGAGGACCCGCCAGCGGTCATCGAATGCGTAGTTGCCATCGGTATCGAACACGCTATAAGGGAAGATCACCTGGGCCCGCACCAGATCTGGATCGTAGGCTTCAATAAGAGGGGTGATGTCCGTGATCCAGGTGGGGCGGGTGAAGGGCGGCGGGCTGAAGGACGGGAAGGAGAGGGTGAAGGTGATCTCGGCGACCTTCTGGAGCGTTACGTCCTGCAGGCTGACCGAGAACGGCACGCCCGTGGGGTTGTGAACGGTAAAGGTCTTGGTGACGGTCTGGCCCGGGAGCACGATCGCCGGGAAGGCGGCGTATTCGACGCCCCGGTAGCTGCCAGCGACCCACTGGGCCGGCTCTACCCAGTAGCCGTAGTTCATCCCCGCCGCAATATCCGTGGCCCGGTTGGCGTCCACATTGCCCGAGCCCTGGGTCAGCACATCATAGCTTAGATCGTGGGCGCCGTTGAGGAAGATCGCCTTCGCCTCCTGCCACGTCGGCCAGCGGCCGTGTTTGGCGCGGAAAGCGTGATAGACCAGGGCCAGGTTCCCCGCGGCGATGGGCGTGGCCATGGAGGTCCCGCCGAAGATATCGTAGGCGGCCTGGCCAGTCCAAGGAAGGCCATATACATAGAACATCGGGTTAAGATTCAATGGATTCGCACCGGTGCCCCAGGCGCCCACCGCCACCACATCCGGCGAGACATCCCCCAGGGTGGTGGGGCCGCGGTTGGACCAGGGCTGCACGTCGCCGTAGGTGAACTGGTCAGGGGTGACGAGCTCGAAATAAACCAGCGAGCCGTAGGAGGTGCTGGCGCCTACGTCAATGATGGAGCTGCCGTCGGGCTCCGTCACCGTGCCGTAGCCGTGGCCGCCGTTCCCGGTAGCCACCAAGAAGGCCGCGTTGGGGGCGAAGTAATTGTTCAGCCAGTGGGCGAAGCGAGAGGTGGCGTCCCAGCCGTCGTTGAGGGTGCCGCTGGCGCCCCAGGAGTTGCTGATGATCTGAGCTTCGTCCCCGCTGTTGGGGACGCCGTCAAAGCCCAGGGCGGCCAGGACCCAGGAGTCAAAGGGGAGGTTGAAGCCGTTCTGGAAGGCGGCCACCTTGGCCTGCGGGGCCATCCCGGCCAGCACCGGCCCGCCGGCGCCGCCGATGTTCGCCGCGCCGGCGAAAAGCGGATTGATGGGCCCAACCCATTCGGGGTCGGTGATCACTCCCTGGGCGGCGATGTCGCCGGCGCAGTTCGTCCCGTGTCCGTCCTCATCCCCGATGAAGGAGATGAGGCGCCCGGCCGCGGGGACAGCCACGCCGGGGTAGAGGGCCGAGACGCCTGGCGGTGGGTTCACTCCGTCCGCGATCCAGCTCAGCATCCCCGCGGAGAGATCCCAGATGCCATCCGCCCCAGGGTTGCCGGCCGCGTCATAGAGGTCCGCCCCCGCCAGCTCGCTGCCCTTGCGCATCGGCTTCTCATCGGCGAGATTCTGGTCGAAATCCACATCTACATACACAGTGTCGTAAACGCCGGGTGCGGCCTCGTCGGCCACGATGACGACCGCAGGGGCCACAACCGTTGCCGCGTAACCCAGGCTGAGATACAAGCCTGCGATCAGATGATTGATGTCTGGATGCACCGTGTAGTAATACTGGCCGCTGCGGGAGCAGTCGGGCCAGACGAAGGAAAGTGTGGAGGCGGAAGCATTAGTGAAGTCCAACGTCAGGGCTGCGGTGCATGTGACGCCGTTGCATGCGGCTCCCGTGACCGGCAGGGTGTGGGCGAACCAGGTCAGGGTGACCAGGTCCCAGTAATTATCCGGCCCGATGGTCATGGTGGGGTCCAGGGCATAAAAGGCCCCGGATAGCGTGTTGTAGGCGAAGGGCCAGCCGGCATAGGGGCCGCTGGGGATGCGAGCCTGCGTCCCCTGAAGATCCGGATGTCCGAAGTCCACCCCCGTGTCCACAACGGCGACCGTCACCCCGGCGCCGGTGTAGCCCTTGGCCCATGCCGCGGAGGCGCCGTGGATGTCCTTCACTTGCACGGTAGCAGGCTGGATCCCGGATTCAGGGGCGGCGGACGGAAGGGCTCCCTGGGATCGAATACGATCGGGCCTCTCTGGCTGCGGCCGTGGAGTGCTTCGGGAGCGGAGCTCCTGGAGCTTGCGGAGGAGAGCTTCCTTTCCGCCCTGTTGTAGCAACGACCGGATCTCCTTCGAGGTCAGCCGCTCCCGCTGCGGCTTCGCCCCGTCATCCCAAGGGGCCTCCACCGGCTGATAGGAGTCCGGGGAGATCACCGAGATCACGCCGGGGATGCCCGCGAGCTTGCGGAGATTCGTATCCAGGACCTCGCCGATGGCCCAGCGGATGCCGTTGAGAGGTTTGCTGTAAATCACTCGCCGCATCAGGCCATTGAGGTCTGTATCCCGGGCCATTAGGACGCTGACCAGCACCGAGCGCTGAGTCGGTCGCAGCGCCGAAGCCCGAAGCTCCGGAGCCAGCTTGCGTAACGCGGGGTCTGAGGCGGTCTCAACGCGGGGACCAGGGGAAGGAGGCTGAGGAGTGGAGGCACGTGCAGAGATCGGTTCGGATGCTGAATACAGAAGCTTGGACACCGACCGGAAGGCTCGTCGGGCCTGCAATTAAACCCACCACAGACAGGAGGAGCACCGCACGCCAGAGAGTTCTCAGGATCATAGGCGCCTCCGGATGCGGTTTCATGGGGCCAGACCTCACTGCATTTCAAAGTATATACAAAAGGCAGGCCTATGTCAAGTCTGCCAAGCCAGAGGATGTGTCCCAAAATCGCAAGACAACTCCCCTAAATAATCGGAAAGGGACAAGAGGCAACCCTCGTCGTCTCGATCCTGCAAGGTCGCGGCGGAAGCTGCTCCTACAACAAGCATGTGGATGCCGAAATGAATTTCGGCTTACAACCGGAAGGGCTCCGGCCCCGAGCCTCCCGTCTTCGAGGCGGCCGGAGATCGTGGGGGAAGCCGCGCCTCCCGCATCGGTCTTTCTCCCCTCCCGTTGCGCCATCGGTTCACACAGGGCCACCGCAGGCCGTTGACCGGCATCCAAATCTCCGATCGGGGGAAGAAGCCCGTCCTACCCAGCAGCCATGCCCGACAAATCTGGGACACACCCACCCTATCGTTCAGATGTGAGAGAGATGGATGGGAATTGGCTTTCTCGCTCCCGCCTGAGCCTCGCTCCCGTGGTCAATCTTCAGAGAAGGGCATTTCATCGGCTTCGCGCTTGGGAGAAGGAGAGGCTTCGCTATGCTCCAGAAGCCCGAGGACCAGCAGATGGGCCAAGGCGCTGAGCCAGAGGTTGCCGGTGAGGCTGAAGAGGACGGTAGCGGCCAGGACACCGCCCCAGACGCAAGGCCCGGGCGGATCCCCTCCCCGCACCCTTAGGCCTCGAGCCGCCCCCCACCAGATCCCAAAGGCCATCCAGGCAACCGGAAGGGGATCCGAGACCCCTGCCGCCCATAGAACCCCCCGCCACAGTCCCAGCATGGCCTCCCGCCCCAGCCCCATGGGGAGAGCCTCGAAAGCTCGAAGCGCCGACCTCCGGGAGGAAGCCGGCCGGTGCAACCCGGCCAGGCGAAGGACGAGGACCGTGATCCCACTATACAGCGCGGTCAGGCCCAGGCCGCGCGCCCAGTCAGCGACGGACCAGCCCAGGAAGGCACCGGGGGCCAGGGGCACGGGGCCGATCAGCCCGACCTCCCGCAGGCTGAGCCAGCCCTGCTGCAGGACAATGAGCAAGGGCAACAGCCCATAGAGAAAGGGCGCGATCCCCTCCAGAAGCAGCCGCCCCCAACCCGGTGCCCGGCGGACGACGAGGGGGGAGACACGCTCCAGAACCAAGGCCAGAACCGCCGCCAGCCCCGACAGGATCCCGGCCGACATCATGGCGTATCCGGGGGCGAGGGCTCCGAGCTGAGGGCTGCCCGGGCGAGGGGCACCTCCAGCCGCACCCGGGTGCCTTGGCCCGGGGCGGACTCCACCTCCAGCACGCCGTTCAGCAGCTCCGCCCGCTCGAGCATGTTGAGCATCCCCATGCTGCCCCGACGGGCGTAGTCCGCCCGCAGCGCCTGAGGGTCGAAACCCTGGCCGTCATCCTCTACTCCCACCTGTAGCCGGTCCCCTTCCACCCGCACCCGTACCCAGACGTTCCGCGGCTCGGCGTGCTTGCGGGCGTTGTTGATGGCTTCCTCGATGATCGAAAAGACCAACCCCTTTGCGTTGGGATCCAGGAGCCGATCCACCTCCGGATCCACCTCCAGGTGGATGGCGAAGGGCTCCGTCTCCTGGAGCTTCTCCGCGAGATGGGTGAGGGCGGCCATCAGCCCCTGGGATTCCAGGATCAGCGGGCGCAGGCGGAAGAGGAAGTGGCGCAGCTCCTGCACTGCCTGGCGGGCCATCTGCTCGGCTTTCTCCAGCTCCGCCGGCAGCTGAGCCGGATCATGCTGGAGAAACCGCTGCAGGAAGTTCAACCGCATGGCCAGGGCCGCCACGCTCTGGGTCGGGCCGTCGTGGAGCTCCCGAGCGAGCCGCCGCCGGGCCTCCTCCTCCACCTCCACCAGGCGCTCCTTCTCCCGCTGAAGGGTGTGATACAGCAGGGCGTTCTGCAACGCGATCGAGGCATGGGTGGCGATGATCCGCAATAGATCCTGTCGTTCCCCTGTGAACGCCTGGGGATCCGGGCTCCCGATCACGAGCGCCCCATAGCGCTCCGGCCCGATCCCCAGGGGAAGGATCAGCGCGGCCCGGGCGATGCGCATGACCACCAGACGACCGAGCTCAGGGTCCTGGGCGGGTTGAGAGAGAAGAACCGGCTCCCCCCGCTCCAGGGCCTCCCGAAGCCCCCCCTCTAGGCCGAGAAGCTGCATGCGCTCATCCCGAGGGGGCAAGCGACGGGCGGCGGCGATACGCATCCCCTCCGGCTCCAGCAGGGCGATGAACATCGGCGGGACCGGATGCCCGGTGCCCCGGAACAGGCTCTCGCTGGCCTCGAGGGCGGCGTGGAGGATTTCCTCGGCCCGCCGCATCTGCCCCAGGGCCGCGGCCAGCTCGAAGATGCCCTGGAGCTGCTGGCGGATCTGAGCCAGCTGCCGGCGCTGGCTCACCTCCCGCGCCCGGAGCTCCCGCAGGATCTCCCGCTTCAGGCGGTCGCCGACGATCCCGGTGAGCAATGCCCCTAACCCCAGCACGCTGCCTGCGATCAGGAGGGTGGACAGGCTCAGCCCTTCCCCGCCCCGAAGGCCCTCCCAGAGGGCCAGGCCCCCGAACAGGCCGAGGGTCACCAGCTCTCCCGCCCACCAGCCCATCCGCAACGCGGCGGTCACAATGGGCAGGAACGCGAAGAACAACAACGGGCTCCGCAGTCCGCCTGTGAGGGCGATGAAGGAGAGCGTCACCAGCGTATCCCCCGCCAGGGTGATGGAAGGCAAGGGCAGCGGGGAGCGCACGAAAAGCAGGGCCAGCAGCACCAAGAAATTATAGATCCCGGTGAGGGCGAGCAGCGCCACGAAGGCCATCTCCGAGGCCCGCCACGAGCTCTGGTTCAGGACGGCGCCCAGGGCCATGGCAACGATGAGGAGCCAGCGCAGGTTCCCCAGGATCCAATCCAGATCCTTCGAGGAAGGCCTCCGGTCCTCCATCCCGGTCGCCGCGATCTCCACGGACTCCGCCGGCGTCACGCGCATGCGCATCCGGATCCACCCGCAGGCTCTCCGAGATCCCTGGTCGCTTCAGGGAAACCGCTGCGGACCACTTCCCCAAAGCCTGGCGTGTAACTCCATCCTAATCGAAAGCCCGGAAATCGGCTATAGGGCCGATCCCGGACCGCGGCGTTCCGGCCCGGCCCCAGGACGAAGCGAGCGATCCTCCATCGGAGCGGCAACCCGCACGCCTTCCCCGAAACCGAAGCGCTCTGGTCCTGAGCGAGAGCGCCCTCCCCTGGTATGATTGGGGGAAAGCGGGGGTTGATCCCCGAACGGCATCCAGAGGTCGGGAGGACGGAACAGACCATGCTCGGCGATCAGCCTTTGCGACGCGACATCCACCTGCTGGGGGATCTGCTGGGGGAGGTGATCCGAGAGCAGGCCGGGGTGGAGGGCTTCGAGCTGGAGGAGGAGGTCCGCCGGCTCTCCCGCACCCGGCGCGCAGGGGATGCGACCGCGGAAGGGAAGCTCCGCACCTTGCTGGAAGGCCTGGGGCCGTCGGAGCTGCGGGTGATCGCCCGGGCTTTCACCATCTTCTTCGACCTGGCCAACCTGGCGGAGGACCGTCACCGGGTGCGGGTGTTGCGGGCGCGGGAACAGGCGGCCCATCCGGGGCCGCGCCCCGAATCCCTGGTCGAGGCCTTCCAGCGGATCCGTGCGGCAGGCGTCTCCCCCGAGGCGGTGCGACGGCTTCTCCAAGCGTTCGCCATCGAGCCGGTGTTCACCGCCCATCCGACGGAGGCGAAACGGCGGACGGTGCGGGGGATCCTGGGGCGGATCCGGGCGATCCTGGCCGAGCTGGACGCCCCGGATCGGCTGCCCCGGGAGCGGGAGGAGCTGCTCCGGCGGCTGCGGGCGGAGCTCACCACGCTCTGGCAGACCGACCTCACCCGGGTGCGTCGTCCCTCGGTGATGGACGAGGTGGAGAACGGCCTCTCGTTCTTCGTCCGCACCCTGTGGTCGCTGACCCCGCGGCTGTATCGGGAGTTCCAGGCAGCCCTGCAGGCCAGCTACCCGGAGATCCCGGATCCGCCTCCCCTGTTTCTGCGGTTCGGCTCGTGGATCGGTGGGGATCGGGACGGCAACCCCCGGGTCACGGCGGAGGTGACCGCCCAAACCCTGCGACGCCACCGCCAGGTCGCCCTCTCCCTGCACCTCCAGCAGGCCCGGGAGCTGTTCGTCGCCCTCGGGGTCTCCACCCGCCAGGCTCCCGTTTCCCCGGCCCTGGCCCAGGCCCTGGCGGACGCCGAGGCCCGCTGGCCGGCGATCCGGGAGCGCCTCTCGGCCCTCTCCCCTTATGAGGTTTACCGGCGGTGGATCTCGGTGATCGCCTGGCGCCTGGAGCAAACCCTGGCCTGGGACCCGATGAGCGAACCGCCCCCGGAGGGCGCCTATCGATCGGCCCGGGAGCTGGTCGAGGACCTGGACCGAATGTGGGAGAGCCTGATGGCCCACCGTGGGGCCCGGATCGCCGAGGGGCTCCTCTGGGACTGGCGGATCCAGGCGCAGGTGTTCGGGTTCCACATCGCCCGGCTGGATGTCCGGCAGGAGGCCCGCCGCCACGCGGAGGCGATCGCCGAGCTGCTGGCCGCCGCAGGGATCGGCGTGGATTTCACCCGCCTCCCCGAGGAGGAGCAGCTCGCGCTGCTGACGGAGACCTTGCCCCGGGCGGGATCCATTGCGGCCCAGGCGAACGCCTCCCCGGAGACCGCCGAGGTCCTCGCGGTGTTCCGTCTGCTGCGCCGGGCCGCAGCGGCCTACGGTCCGGAGTCCCTGGGACCCTATATCATCAGCATGGCCCGGGGGGCGGCGGATGTGCTGGCGGTGCTGTGGCTGATGAGCGCCGCGAACGACCTCTCCGAGCCACCGGCCTTCCTCCGGGTGGCGCCGTTGTTCGAGAGCATCGGCACCCTGCGGGAGGCCCCGCGCATCCTGGCGCGCATCCTCGCCTGGCCGCTCTACCGAGCGCACCTGAAGCGCCAGGGGGATCATCAGATCGTGATGGTCGGCTATTCCGACAGCACCAAGGACGGTGGGTATCTGGCGGCGGCCTGGGCCCTCTACCGGGCCCAGGCGGAGATCGTCCGGGTGGCCCGGGCCTATGGGGTCACCCTCACCTTCTTCCACGGCCGGGGAGGGGCGCTGGGGCGGGGTGGCGGCCCGGCCGCCCGGAGCATCCTCGGCCTCCCGCCGGACGCGGTGGCGGGACGGCTTCGCATGACGGAACAGGGGGAGGTCCTGGCGGAGCGCTACGACGACCCCCACATCGCCCATCGGCACTTAGAGCAGGTGATCGGGGCCACCCTGCTGGTCTCCGCGCTCCCCTCCCCAGAGCCTCAGGAAGCCTGGATGGAGGCGATGGAACAGATGAGCGAGGCCGCCTATCGCGCCTACCGGGAGCTGCTGGAAGCTCCGGGGTTCCTCACCTACTTCGAACACGCCACTCCCATCGACGGCATCGAGCAACTGCCCATCGCCTCCCGTCCGCCTCGCCGGCGACCGGAGCGGCGACTCGAGGAGTTGCGGGCCATCCCCTGGGTGTTCTCCTGGACCCAGAACCGTCACCTGCTCCCCGGATGGTTCGGGCTGGGGTCCGGAGTGGAAGCCTTCGTCCGGCAGGCAGGCCCCGCCGGATGGCAACGCCTGGAGGAGATGCACCAGCGCTGGCCGTTCTTCCGGGCGGTCCTGGCGGACGCCGCCCTGGCGCTGGCGAAGACCGATCTCGGGATCGCCCGGGCCTACGCCGAGCTGGTCCCGGACCCGGCCGCGCGGGAGGCCATCTGGTCCCGGATTGAGGGAGAATATTACCGGACCCGCCGAGCGATCCTGCGCATCACCGGCCTGCCGGACCTGCTGGAGGACATCCCCTGGCTGAAGCGCTCCATCCAGGTTCGGAACCCTTACGTGGATCCGTTGAATTTCATCCAGATCCTCCTGCTTCGGCGCTGGCGGGAGCAACCGGAGGCGGAGGAGCTCCGGGAGGCCCTGTGGCTCACCATCCAAGGCGTCGCCGCGGGCCTGCGCACCACCGGGTAGAGCGTGTCCCCATCCCGCTCAGCAATGAATGTCGGCCTACAAAGCGAGAGGGGCCAGGACCTCACGCTCCCTGGCCCCTCCGTGCCTTCACGACTCTTCCAGGAAGAGGGGGATCCGCTCGAAGCGGTTGACGTCCACCAGCCCGATGTCCGTGATCTTGAGCTCGGGGATCACCTCCAGGGCCAGGAAGCTCAGGGTCATCAGGGGGTTGGGCAGCTCGCTCCCCAGGGCCCGGGCCGCCTGCAACACCTCATCCATCTGCCGCCGCACCGTCTCGATGGACTGGTCAGACATCAGCCCGGCGATGGGCAAAGGCACGAGGGCCAGCACCCGTTCGCCCTCGGCTGCGGCCATGCCTCCGCCGGCCCCGGCCACAGCGCGGGCCGCCGTCAACATGGAGACGTCGTCCGCCCCTACCACCACCAGGTTGTGGTGATCGTGGGCCACGGAGGAGGCCAGGGCGCCCCGGCGCAGCCCCATCCCCTTCACGAACCCCAGGCCCATCTGCCCGGTCGCCCGGTGGCGCTCGATCACCGCGATCTTCAGCAGATCGCGCGCCGGGTCCGCCACCGCCTCCCCGTCCAGGATCCGTGCCTCCTCGATCAAGTGGCGGGTGATCAACTGGTCTGGGATGACCCCAATCACGTGGATCCGCCGCCCCTGGGCCGGAATGCGGAAGCTCACGCGGTCCCAGGCGACGTTCATGGTGCCCCGGAGGGCCACCTTCCGGTTGACGGGTTCCCAGAGGGGGCGGCCGTTCTCGGCCACTTGCACCCCGTGGCGGAAGACCATCTCCGGCCGGAGATCGTAGAGGTCCGAGAACACCACCAGGTCCGCCACGCGCCCCGGGGCGATGGCCCCCCGGTCGTGGAGCCGGAAATGCTCGGCCGGGTTGAGGGTGGCCATCTGGATAGCGATCACCGGATCCAGCCCCAGGCGGACCGCTTTGCGGATCAGGAAGTCGATGTGGCCTTCGTCCAGCAGATCCGCCGGGTGACGGTCGTCCGTGCAGAAGCAGAAGCGACGGCTGTTGGCCGGGGTGATGGCCGGGAGGAGATCCGCCAGATTGCGGGCCACTGAGGACTCCCGGACGAAGACATACATCCCCAGGCGGGCCTTCTCCCGGGCCTCCTCCGCCGTGGTGCATTCATGGTCGGAAGTGATCCCTGCGGCCGCATAGGCCACCAGATCCCGTCCGGTGAGCTGCGGCGCGTGGCCGTCACGGACCACGTGGGCGAAGGCCCGGAGCTTATCCAGCACGACGGGATCGCCCTGGATCACGCCGGGGTAGTTCATCATCTCCGCCAGCCCCAGCACCCAGGGGCTGGAGAGCATCGGCTGCAGATCATACCAGTAGAGGGCGGCACCGGAGGTCTCCAGAGGGGAGGCGGGGACGCAGGAGGGGAGCATCACGAAGACGCTCAGCGGATTGTATTTGGCGGCGTTCAGCATGTAGCGGATGCCATCCAGGCCCAGGACGTTGGCGATCTCGTGGGGGTCAATGATCACCGTGGTGGTGCCGTGGGGGACGACGGCGCGGGCGAACTCCGGCGGGGGGACCATGCTGCTCTCGATGTGGACGTGGGCGTCGATGAAGCCGGGGGCCACGAAGCGGCCTTTGAGATCGATCACCTCCCGGGCGGTGTAACCCTCCCCGATGCCCACGATGTATCCCCCATGGATCGCGATGTCCGCCTCATAGACCTCACCCGTGAACACGTTGACCAGACGCCCTCCCTTGAGGAGCAGGTCAGCCGGCTCCTGACCGCGCGCCAGGCGGATCCGATGGGCCAGCTCCATCATACGCTCCTCCTTCCCCCAATTTTTTCCGATTATATGCGCTCCACCGGCCTTCTGCGAACCCGATCCTCCCTATCGTCAGGACCTTCCGGTCCCCCGAGACCACAGGCGACAAGGTCCAGGCGACCCGGCGGATCGCCGAAACCGGCTATCCCCCGCGGGTCCCCACCCCGCGATGGATCCCGGCCCGACTCCTCCCACCGGCTTCGATTGCCGAGCCTACGGTCCACAAAAAATTAAGCAAATTTGCTTAATTAGCGACATAAATATAGAATTTCGCCTGATCCCGACAGAGGGGGTGGATGGGGGATGTCGGGGCCTGGCGGGGAGATCTTCGGCGTGGGGACCCACCGGCGGGCGAGCGTTTCAGCCGGGGGATTCGGGTTTCCCCCGGAGCAGGTGCGGGCGTGGCTTTCGGCGTTGCGCGCGGGCGGATTGCCCGAAGCCGTGGTCCTGAGCACCTGCGAACGGTTGGAGATCTACGGGGTCGGCACGGCGGACGTCGCGGCCGCGTTCCTGCAGCAGGCCCTGGGCATGGGATCCCCCCTCCCCTTGACCCGATGGGCCGGATCGACGGCCGTCCGTCATCTGTTCCGGGTGGCCGCCGGCCTGGATTCCACCGCGGTGGGCGAGCCGGAGATCCTCGGACAGGTGCGGGAAGCCCTGACCCTCGCTCGGGAGGCCGGGACGGTCGGTGCGATCCTGGGCCCGCTGTTCGACCGGGCCATCGCCCTGGGCCGGGCGGTGCGTTCCCGCACGGACCTGGGGCGCTTCCCTTCCTCCCTGGCCGCCCTGGCCGTCCAGGAGATCCGGGAACGTGTGGGGCTGGCCGGCAAACGGATCCTGGTGGTGGGGGCTGGGGCGATGGGGAGCGCTGTGGTGCGGGCGGTGGGGCGGGACCGGCCGCTTCGTCTTCGGGTGCTCAGCCGCACCCTGGAACGGGCGCGCCAGCTGGCCGAACCCGCGGGCGGGGAGGCCGGGACCCTGACGGATCTGATCTCCAGTCTGATCGAAGCGGATGTGGCCTTCATGGCCCTGGCCATCCCTCAGCCGATCCTCTCCGGCCCGGAGCTCCACGCGGTGGCGCACGGACGGGGCGCGGCGTCGACGGATCCCCTGTGGCTGGTGGATCTGGGAGCCCCGCCGAACGTGGACCCGCAGGCCGAGCTCCCGCCTTCCATCTGTCGGATCGGCCTGGAGGATCTGCAGGCCCGTGGGAACGCGCGCCGGCAGCGGCTGGAGGCCGCGATCGCGCAGGCCGAGGCGATGGTGGAGGCAGCGGTGCGGGAGTGGGAGGCCGCGCAACGGAGCCGGGCCGTCGGCCCGCTCATCGCCCGCCTGGAACGCCGGGCGGAGGCGATCCGCCAGCAGGAGCTGGCGTGGCTGTGGCCGAAGCTGGGAGAGCTCACCCCCGCCCAGCGCGCCCGCATCGAGCAGTTCGCCCACCGGCTGGTCCGCAAGCTGCTGCACGCTCCCCTCATCGGCCTGAAGCAGGCGGCCGGGGATCCGCAAGCCCTGGCGCTGTTCCAGGCCTTGTGGCAGCTGGAGGACGATTCCTTCTCTTCGGACGGAGGGGCCTCGCCGTGAGCGACCGCCCGTTGCGAGTGGGCACCCGGGGCAGCGCTTTGGCCCGGGCACAAACCGAGCAGGTGATCCGCCGGCTCCGCGCCATGCATCCGGAGATCCCGGTGGAGACCGTGATCGTCCACACCAGTGGCGACCGCGGGCAGCGGGAGGTGCGGGGTGCCTTCGTCAAGGAGCTCCAGCACGCCCTTCTGGAGGGACGGATCGACCTGGCGGTGCACAGCTTGAAGGATCTGCCCACGGATTCGGTGCCCGGGCTGCGGCTGGCGGCCGTGCTGGAACGGGAAGATCCCCGGGAGGCCTTGATCGCCTGCGACGGATGGACCTGGGCGACGCTGCCCGCTGGCGCCCGGGTGGGGACCGGCAGCCCCCGCCGGGCCGCCCAGCTGCGGGCGCTCCGGCCGGATCTGGCCTATCTCCCGCTCATCGGGAACGTGGACACGCGCTTGCGGCGCCTGGAGGAGGGGCGCTACGAGGCCATCGTGCTGGCCGTGGCCGGGCTGATCCGCCTGGGGCGCAGCGAGGCCATCACGGAGATCTTCCCCCTGGATCAGGTGCTCCCGGCCCCGGGGCAAGGAGCCATCGCCGTGGAAATCCGGGCGGACGATGCGCGGGCCCAGGTCCTCGCGGAGCGCCTCAACCATCCGCCCACGTGGTGGGCGGTGACCGCTGAGCGCGCCTTCCTGCGCGCCCTGGGCGGAGGCTGTCGGGTCCCCATCGCCGCCTATGGCGAGGTGCGCGGCGATCGCCTATGGCTGGACGGCTTGGTGATCTCCCCGGATGGGAGGCAGGCGATCCGGGATCAGATCGAAGGACCCGCGGAGGCCGCGGAGGAGCTGGGCCGCGCCCTGGCCGAACGGCTCCGGAGCCAAGGGGCGATTCGGATCCTGGAGGAGGCGGGATGAGCCGGACGCCGCCGTTGCAGGGATGCCGGGTGCTGATCACCCGACCCCGTCCGGCGGCGGAGGAGCTGGCGGCGCGGCTGACGGCCCTGGGCGCCATCCCGGTGTTGCTTCCCGCCATCGAGATCCGGCCGCCGGAGGATCCCCGCCCCCTGGAGGAGGCAGTGCGGCAGGCCCTCACCTTCGACTGGATCCTCTTCACCAGCGCCAACGGGGTCCACGCTTTCCTCGAGCGCTGGATCGCCGCCGGCCGATCGCCGGCGGAGCTGGCCCGGGTCCGCCTGGGGGCCATCGGCCCGGCGACGGCCCGCGCCCTTCAACGCTACGGACTGCAGGCGGCTTACCAGCCGACGGTCTATCTCTCGGAGGCCATGGCGGAGGGGCTGGGGGAAGTCGCCGGCCGCCGCGTGTTGCTGCCCCGCGCCGACATCGCCCGCCGGGAGCTGGCGGAGCGCCTGCGGGCCCGCGGGGCGGAGGTGGTGGAGGTGGCCGCCTACCGGGTGGCCGCCGCCGGGGATGCGGAGGCGCTGCGCACGGCGCTCGATCCGCGGCCTCACCGGGTGACCTTCACCAGCCCCTCGACCGTGCGGGCCCTGGCCGGGCTGCTGGAGCAACGGGAGGAGATCCGCCCGGCCGACCTGCCCGCCGTGTGCATCGGGCCGGTGACCGCCGCCGAGGCCGTGGCCCTGGGCTTCCCGATTGCGGCGGTGGCCCGGGAGCACACCCAGGAGGGCCTGATCCGGGCCCTGATCGAGAGCTGGAGTCGGAACCCATCTTCGAGCCCGGAGGGCTGAAGAGGGCCGGCCCTCCGGCGATCGCTTGAACCCCATAGGAGGTGAGAGATGGCGCAGGTGCTTTCTTCCATCCGGGTGGAGCCCATTGATCGCTTGCGACGGCTGCGCCGGACGGAGGGGCTGCGGGCGCTGGCCCGGGAGATCTCGCTGACGCCGGAGGACTTCATCTATCCCCTCTTCGTCCGACCCGGGCGAAACGTCCGGGAGCCCATCTCCTCGATGCCGGGCCAGTTCCGCCTCACCGTCGACCGCCTGGAGGCGGAGGTCGAGGAGATCGTCCGCCTGGGCATCCGCGCTGTGCTGCTCTTCGGGCTGGCGGAGCGAAAGGATCCGGAGGCCCGGGAGGCCTGGGAGGAGAACGGCCTGGTGCCCCAGGCGGTCCGGCGCATCAAGGCCATCGCCCCGGAGCTGGTGGTGATCACCGACGTCTGCGTGTGCGCTTACACCGACCACGGGCACTGCGGCATCGTGCGGGACGGCCAGGTGGATAACGACGCCACGCTGGCCCTGCTGGCCCGGATGGCCCTGGCCCATGCGGCGGCGGGGGCGGACCTGGTGGCCCCCAGCGCCATGATGGACGGCCAGGTCCGGGCGATCCGGGAGGCCCTCGACGAAGCCAGCTTCGTCGACGTGGGGATCATGGCCTACTCCGCGAAGTTCGCCTCCGCCTTCTACGGGCCGTTCCGCGAAGCAGCGGACTCGGCGCCGCGTTTCGGCGACCGGCGGAGCTACCAGATGGACCCGCCGAACGCCCGGGAGGCCCTGCGGGAGATCGAGCGGGATATCGCCCAGGGGGCAGACATCATCATGGTCAAGCCGGCCCTGGCGTATCTGGATGTGATCCGTCGGGCCCGGGAGCGCTTTGATCACCCCCTCGCGGCTTACAACGTGAGCGGGGAATACAGCATGGTGAAGGCGGCGGCGCAGATGGGCTGGCTGGACGAGGAGCGGGCGGTGATGGAGATCCTCATCGCCATCAAACGGGCGGGGGCCGACCGGATCATCACCTATTTCGCCAAGGAGGCCGCCCGCTGGCTGCGCCGTTGAGGGAACCCCATACCCCCTCGGAGGAGAGCCTGCGATGGAGAAAACCGTGCTCGGGCACTTCGCCTTCTTCCGTCTGACCGAGGCCTTCTGGGCGCTGCCCCCTGCCCAGCGGCGGGCGCAGGCCGCCGCCTGGTGGGAGGGGATCTCCCGGGCCGCGGTCCGGGCCTACCTGTATCAGGTCTTCCCCACTCGCGTCGAGGCCGATCTCCTGGTCTGGAGCGCGGAGCCCGTGGAGGCGTCGGAGACCCCGGCTCGGTTCTTCGAGCGGTTCGCCCGGGCCGTTCACGGCTGCCGCACGCTCGTCCAGCCTGTCCTCACCCTGTGGGGCTTCACCCGCCCCTCCATCTACGCCGCCGGGCGCTCCCCCCAGGAGATCGACCCCTTCGAGGAGGACCGCCGTCCTTACCTGATCGTGTATCCCTTCGTCAAGACGACGGACTGGTATCTCATGAGCAAGGACGCCCGCCAGGGGATGATGAACGAGCACATCCGGGTGGGGAAACAATACCCGGCGATCCGTCAGTGGTTGCTTTACGCCTTTGGCCTCCAGGACCAAGAGTTCGTGGTGGTCTATGAGGCCGAGGACCTGGTCCTGTTCTCCGACCTGGTTCAGGCCCTGCGGGGCACGGAGGCTCGCCGCTACACCCTGCGGGACACCCCCATCTTCACCGCGCTCTACCGGCCGCTGGAGGCAGCCCTGGATTTGCTCGGATGAGGAGGGCCCCATGCGCTACGCGGAGCGCCCGTTGCTCATCTACTGGGAGCTGACCCGCGCGTGCGATCTGGCCTGCCGGCATTGCCGGGCGGAGGCCATCCCCCAGCGGGATCCGCGGGAGCTCTCCACGGAGGAAGGCTTCGCCCTGCTGGAGCGCCTGACGGCCTTCGGAGATCCCCGGCCCCACCTCGTGTTAACAGGAGGGGATCCTCTGAAGCGCCCGGATCTCTTCGATCTGATCGCGGAGGCCCGACGCCTGGGCTTTCTGGTGGCGCTGACCCCCAGCGGCACCTACGCCCTCACGGAGGCGGCGATCGACCGGCTGAAGGCCGCAGGGATCTGGATGCTGGCCCTGAGCCTGGATGGGTCCACGGCGGCGCGGCACGACGCCCTGCGGGGGGTGCCGGGGAGCTTCGCCCAGACCGTGCGGGCAGCCCGCTGGGCAGCGGCGGCCGGGTTGCCCTTCCAGATCAACACCCTGGTATGCGCCGAGACCCTGGAGGATCTCCCGGCCATAGTGGAGCGGGTGAGGGAGCTGGGGGCCCGCCGCTGGAGCCTCTTCTTCCTGATCCCCACCGGCCGCGGCCGGCTCCTCCGCGAGATCTCGCCAGAGGAGAGCGAACGCCTGATGCACTGGCTCATCGACCTGGCCCCCCAGGTGCCCTTCGAGATCAAGACCACCGAGGCCCATCACTACCGTCGGGTCCTGGTGCAGCGGGCGAACGGTCATCTGCCTCCCGCCGCGCGCCGCGGGTTTGGGGTTCGGGATGGCAACGGCATCATGTTCATCTCCCACATCGGGGAGATCTATCCCTCGGGCTTCCTGCCCATCCCGCTGGGGAACGTGCGCCGGGAGGACCCGGTGGCCATCTATCGGGAGCATCCCCTCTTCGTCGCCCTGCGGGATCCGGACGCGCTGAAGGGGAAATGCGGGCGCTGTCCTTTCCGGGCCATCTGCGGCGGATCCCGGGCCCGGGCTTATGCCGTCACCGGGGATCCCCTGGAGAGCGATCCCCTGTGCCCGTATCTCCCGGCATAAGGAGGCGGCGATGCAGGCCGAGCGTTCGGAGCAGCTTTTCGCGCTGGCCCAAACCGTGATGCCCGGAGGGGTCTCGAGCCCGGTGCGGGCTTTCCGGGCGGTGGGGGGCACGCCCCGCTTCATCGCCCGCGGGAAGGGGGCTTACCTCTACGATGTGGACGGCAACCGCTACATCGACTACGTGGGCTCGTGGGGTGCGCTGATCCTGGGCCATGCGCATCCGGCGGTGGTCCGCGCCCTGCGGGAGGCGATCCGACGCGGAACCAGCTTCGGCGCCCCCACCGAGGCCGAGCTGGCGCTGGCCCTCCGCATCCGGGAGGCCTTCCCTTCCATCGAAAAAATTCGATTTGTGAACTCGGGGACCGAGGCGACGATGAGCGCGCTGCGGGTGGCCCGAGCGGCGACCGGCCGCTCGAAGATCCTCCAGTTCGAGGGGGCCTACCACGGGCATGCGGATTTCCTGTTGGCCCGGGCGGGCTCGGGGCTGGCCACCTTCGGGCTCCCCGCCAGCGCCGGCGTCCCCTCCGCCTGGGTCCAGGACACCCTGGTGGCGCCCTACAACGATCTGGAGGCTGTGGCCGCCCTCTTTGAGCGGTTCCCCGACCAGATCGCCGCGGTGATCGTGGAGCCGGTGGCGGGGAACATGGGGGTGGTCCCGCCGAAGCCCGGCTTCCTGGAGGGACTGCGGGACCTCACCCGCCGCCACGGGGCGCTGCTCGTTTTCGATGAGGTGATCACCGGCTTCCGGGTCGGCCCGGGCGGTGCCCAGGGGCTTTACGAGATAAAGCCGGACCTCACCTGCCTGGGGAAGATCATCGGCGGGGGGCTGCCCATCGGGGCCTACGGGGGACGGGCGGACCTGATGGACCTGGTGGCGCCGGTGGGCCCGGTGTATCAGGCCGGCACCCTCTCGGGCAATCCCCTCTCGATGGCCGCCGGGCGGGCCACCCTGGAGCAGCTCACCCCGGTCCTTTACCAGCAGCTGGAGGAGCGCGCCGCGCAGCTGGCGGAGGGCCTGCGGGCCGCCGCCGAGGAGGCGGGCGTGCCGGTCCGCATCCACCGGGTGGGCTCCATGCTCAGCGTCTTCTTCACGGAGGCCGAGGTGGTGGATTTCGCAACGGCCTCCGCCACCGACCGCGCCCGCTACGCCCGCTTCTTCCACGCGATGCTGACTCGCGGGGTCTACCTGCCTCCCTCCCCCCTGGAGGCGTGGTTCGTCTCCGCCGCCCACACCGATGACCACATCGCGCGCACCCTGCGGGCGGCGCGGGAGGCGTTCCGGGAGGTGGCCCGTGGCGGCGTTTAACGACCGCTTCCTGCGGGCCTGCCGCCGGGAGCCGGTAGACGTTACCCCGGTCTGGTTCATGCGGCAGGCCGGCCGCTATCTCCCGGAATACCGCGCCCTGCGGGCGCGATATGCCTTCCTGGACCTCTGTCGCCAGCCGGAGCTGGCCGTGGAGATCACTTGCATGCCCCTGCGGCGCTTTGCCGTCGACGCGGCTATCCTGTTCTCCGACCTGACCATCCCCCTCCTGGGCATGGGTATCCCCCTCGCCCTGGAGGAGGGCTCCGGCCCGGTGATCGAATCCCCCCTCCGTCGGGATGCGGATGTGGTCCGCCTGCGGACCCTGGAGCCCGAGGCCGACGTCCCCTTTGTCCTGGAGGCCATCCGCATGCTGCGGGCGGAGCTCCCCGTGCCGCTCATCGGATTCCTGGGAGGGCCCTTCACCCTGGCCTGCTACCTGGTGGAGGGTCGGGCGGCGCGGGATTTCGCCCGGGCGCGGGCCCTGATGTTCGCCGCGCCGGCCACCTGGCATGCTCTAATGGAGCGCCTGACGGAAAGCCTGATCCGCTACGCCCGCTCCCAGATCGCCGCCGGCGTCCACGCCCTCCAGATCTTCGAGAGCTGGATCGGCCTCCTCCACCCTCTGGACTACCGGGCCTTCGTCCGGCCTTACCTGTGCCGCCTGATGGAAGCCCTGCAGCCGTCCGGGATCCCCCTGATCCTCTTCGGGACTGGGACGGCGGCCCTGTTGGAGGATCTGGCGGAGGCCGGGGCGTCCGTGATCGGGCTCGACTGGCGGGTGCCGCTGGACGCGGCCTGGGCGCGCCTGGGGGATCGGGTGGCTCTCCAAGGAAACCTGGATCCGGCGGTGCTGCTGGCGCCCTTCGAGGTGGTGGCCGCCCATGCGGAGCGGATCCTGCGGCAGGCCGGTGGCCGGCCCGGCCATATCTTCAACACCGGCCACGGGCTGCTGCCGGAGACCCCGCCGGACACCGTGGCCCGCCTGGTGGATTGGGTGCATGCCTATCGAGGGGATCTCCAAGGAGGGCCATGATGCGCGTGGTGATCGTCGGCGGGGGGATCGCCGGGCTGAGCGCGGCGTATTTCCTGGAGCGCGCGATGGCCCCGGGAGGCGGGCCGGTCGAGATCTTCCTGGTCGAACGGGCTTCGCGCCTGGGCGGGAAGATCCTCACGCTGCGGGAGGAAGGATTCATCGTCGAGGGAGGGCCGGATTCGTTCCTCCGGGCGAAGCCCGAGGGGATGGCGTTGCTGCGCGCGCTGGGGCTGGAAAGCGAGGCGGTGGCCCCCCGGGCACGCGCCGTGTATGTGCTGCGCCGGGGCCGGCTCCACCCGATCCCCGAGGCGTTGCTGGCCCTGCGCCCGGATCCCCAGGCGGTGCTGCGAGCGGGGGGCCTTTCGTGGCGAGGGCGGCTTCGGGCGCTGCTGGAGCCGTGGGTGCCGCCGCGCCGGGAGGACGGCGACGAGCCCCTGGCGGCCTTCCTGCGCCGCCGTTTCGGCCGCGCCTTCGCCGAGGCCATCGCGGAGCCGCTGACAGCAGGGGTCCATGCGGGGGATCCCGAGCGCCTGAGCGCGCAGGCGCTTTATCCCCATCTCCTCGCCCTGGAGCGGCGCTTCGGCAGCCTGGCCCGGGGGCTGCGGGCCGCTCGCCCCGCTGCACCCTCCGGCCCGGCGTTTGTCTCCCTGCGCGCGGGCATGGAGGCGCTGGTGGACCGGCTGTCCGCTTCTCTTCGGCGAACCCGCATCCTCGCCGGGCGCGCGGTCATCGGCCTGGCCCCGCGCCGCGAAGGCCGCGCTTTCCGCTATCTGGTGGCGATGGCGGACGGAGAGACGCTGGAGGCCGACGGGGTGATGCTGGCCGTCCCGGCCTTCGAGGCGGCGCGGTGGCTGGCCCCCTTCGCCCCCGAGGCCGCCGCGCGGCTGCGGGAGATCCCCTTCGTCTCCACCGCGGTGATCACCCTGGCCTTCCGGCGGGAGCAGGTGGCCCATCCCCTGAATGGAAGCGGCTTCCTGGTGCCCCGGGCGGAGGCCTTCCCGCTGACCGGATGCACGTGGACTTCTTCCAAGTGGCCGGGGCGGGCGTCGGAAGGCCGCGTCCTGCTGCGCGCCTTCGTCGGTCGGGCGGGGGATGCCGATGCCCTCGCGCGGGAGGACCCTGAGCTGATCCGGATGGCGGTGGAGGCCCTGCGCCCGCTCCTGGGCCTGCAGGGGAGTCCGCTCCGCGCTTGGGTGCACCGCTGGCCGGAGGGGATGCCCCAGTATACCGTGGGGCACCTGGAGCGCCTGGCCGCCATCGAGGTGGCGTTGCGTCCCTTCCCCCGCCTGTGCCTCATCGGCGCTTCGTATCGTGGGGTGGGCATCCCCGATCTCATCCGGCAGGCCCGAGAGGCAGCCCGGCTTCTCCTGGGGGAGGAAACGGACCCTTCGGGACCCCCGCGCTGAACCTCACGTTCGGAGGCGGAGATGGCCCGCATCGGCGTGTTGTTGATGGCCTATGGGACGCCCTCCTCGCTGGAGGAGGTGGAGGCTTACTACACCCACATCCGGGGAGGACGTCCGCCGTCGCCGGAGCAGGTGGAGGACCTGCAAGCGCGCTACCGGCGCATCGGCGGGCGTTCCCCGCTCCTGGAGATCACGCTCCGGCAGGCCGAGGCCCTGGCGGCCCGGCTGGCCCGGATCGCCCTCGGCCACTCCTTCCACGTTCGGGTCGGCATGCGCCATGCGCCTCCTTTTATCGAAGAAGCCGTCTCCGAGTTGGTGAGGGAAGGCATCGATCGCCTGATCGCCCTGGCGCTGGCGCCGCATTTCTCCCGCATGAGCGTGGGCGCCTACCACGCCGCGATGCGCCGGGCCCTCGCGGCCCATGCCGCTGCCCTCCCCGTAGTGGAGATCGGGGGCTGGGGCGACCATCCGCTGTTCCTCATGGCCATGGCGGAGGGCCTGCGGGAGGCCCTGGCGGATCTGCCCCCTGACGCGACCGAGGTGATCTTCACCGCCCACAGCCTCCCGGCCCGGCTACGCGCGGAAGGGGACCCCTATGAGGTCGAGCTGCTGGACTCGGCGCGGCGGGTGGCCCGGATGGTGGGGTGGACACGATGGCGCTTCGCCTACCAGAGCGCCAGCGCCACCGGCGAGCCGTGGCTGGGGCCGGATCTCCTGGAGGTCCTGGAGGACATCGCCCGCAAAAGGGAGGCCCAGCACGTGGTGGTCTGCCCCATCGGCTTCGTGGCGGACCACTTGGAGATCCTCTATGACCTGGACGTGGAAGCCCGGGAGGCGGCGGCGCGGTGGGGGCTGGATTTCCGGCGCACCCGCTCCCTCAACGACGATCCGCTCCTGATCGAGGCCCTGGCCGCGCTGGTCTGCGAGGCCGTCGCCCGGGGATAGGGCGCTCTCCTCAGCGGGCGGGGGAGGCCCCCTGGAGCATCTGAAGCAAGGCCTCCGTCTCCTCGCGGAACGGGGAGGGCGCGGGGCGCTCCAGGAAGGCGCGCAGGTGCCGCTGGGCCTCCTCCACCTGCCCGATCTGGGCCAGCAGCCGCCCGAGCCAGTAGTGGGCCTCCGGCATATCCGGGGCGATGGCCAGAGCTTGCCGCAGATCCGCCTCCGCGCCCGCGAGATCCCCGTGGAGGAAACGGACGGCCCCTCGCCCCACGTAAGCCTCCGCGAAATTCTCCCGCAACCGGAGAGCCGCCTCGAAGGCCCGCTCTGCCTCCTCCAGGCGACCCTGCTGGAGCCGCACCGCGCCCAGCAGATAATGTCCGCGGGCCTCCCGGGGATCCTGAGCCAGGAGCGTCTGGAGCTCGGCCGCGGCCTCGCTCAGCCGGCCGCTCCGGTAAAGCGCCATGCTCAACCCCAGGCGGGCGGATCGATCCGCGGGTGCCCGCCGCAATGCCTCCCGGTAGGCGGCCTCCGCTTCACCCAGGCGGCCGGCCTGGGCGTAGGCCTCCCCCAGCAGAACGCGGGCCTCCACCGCCTCCGGGTGCTCCCGGAGGAAATCTTCCAGAAAGGAAAGGGCCTTCAGGGGATCCCCCTGCCGGAGGGCCTCCCGCGCGGAGGCGAGGCGGGGATCCCGCGTGGGAGTCGGGGAGGGAGGCGGAGCCGCGCGGCAGGCCAGGCCCACGCTCAGCAGGGCCAGGAGGGCCAGCGCCCGTTTCATCCCTCCTCCTGGGCCTGGAGGTTGAGCACGATGACCTGGGTCTCCTCCGGCAGCTCGCTCCGGGAGATCTTCAGAGAGTCCAGCGTCGGGGCCTTCTCGCTGCCCATCTCCTTGAGGAACTTCTGGACGGGGTCCAGCTTGAGGGTCAGCCCGGGCACCCGATAGTGCATGGGGATCACCACCCGGGGCTCCAGGAGGCTGACGACCTCGGCCGCCTGGGCGGCGTTCAGGGCCCCGCCCCCGCCGACGGGGACCAGCAACACATCCACCTCCCCCAGGGCCTCCTCGACCTCGGCCTGAGAGGGGACATGCTGAAGGTCGCCCAAGTGACACACCCGCAGATCCTCCAGCTCGAAGAGGAAGACCGTGTTGCGTCGCTCCCGATCCCGCTTGCGCCGGTTCTCGAGGCGGATATCCAGGCCGGTGATAAACACCCCGCTGATCTCATACTCCCCGGGTCCGCTCAGGACATGGGGCTCGCCCTTGATGGCGCGGATCGCATTGTGGCCCGGCGCATCGTGGCTGATGGTGACGATGTCCGCCTTCAGGCGGGGCAGATTCAGCCCCACGCTCTTATCATACGGATCCGTCACGATCGTCGCTGTCCGACTGCGAATCCGAAAGCAGCTCAACCCAAACCAGGTGATCTCCATCGCCGGAACGCCTCGTTGTCCAGGATCAGGGATCTCGATCCCTGCCGCCGGGGAATTCTACCACGCGATAGGGGGTTGTCCTACACCCGGTGGGCCCGGCCGCGGATCTCCGCCAGGCACCGGACGCCGTGGGCGCGCATCCACGCCTCCATCTCCTGACGGATCGCCCGGAAGGCCCCCAGGCCCCGGTAGGCCACTGCCGAGCCGACCCCCACCGCGGTCGCCCCGGCCATGAGCATCTCGATGGCGTCCTCCCCGGTGAGGACCCCACCGGTGCCGATGATCGGGATGCGCACGACCCGGGCGATCTCGTAAACGCACCGGATGGCGATGGGCTTGAGGGCGGGCCCGGAGAGGCCGCCTTCGCGGTTGGTGAGGATCGGCCGCCCCGCCTCGATGTCGATCACCATCCCCGGCATCGTGTTGACGGCGGTGATGGCGTCCGCACCGGCCTCCTCCGCCGCCCGGGCGATGCGGGCGATGTCCGGCACGTTGGGGGACAGCTTGGCGATAACCGGGCAGGGCACCGCTGCCTTCACCGCCGCCACGGCCTCGGCCGTGGCCTGGGGGCTGGCGGCGAACATCTCCCCGTATTCCGCCGCCACGTTGGGGCACGAGAGGTTGAGCTCGATCAGGTCCGGCCCCGCCGCCGCCAGGATGCGGGCCACCTCCACGAACTCTTCCACGCGGGCGGCGAAGACGCTGGCGATGAGGGGGACGCCCATGGGGGCCAGCTCTTTGCGGGCCTCGTGGAGGATAGCGGCCATCCCCTCGGCACCCGGGTTGGTCAGGCCCACGGCGTTGATCAGCCCGTGGCCCCAATCGAAGAGGATGGGGCTGGGATGCCCCGCCCGGGGGAGCCGGGTGGCCGACTTGGCGGTGATGGCCCCGGCCCCCAGACGGGCCATCCGGACCATCAACGCCGCGCTGGTCCCCAGGATCCCTGAGGCGAGCACCAGCGGGTTCGACAGACGCACCCCTGCGATCTCACAGGAGAGGTCCGGCGCCGACGGGGTTTCGTCGGAATGCCTCCTCATGCAGAGCCTCCGTCTCGGCCTTTGATCTCCGAGTTCATCCAGAGGATGCGGCAGCCGGGCTGCGCCGCAGCGCCTCCCGGATCCGATCCCGCTCGCTCGGGAGGAGCTTCCCCTCCGCGACCAGGGCGTCCAGCAGGGCGGTGAGGGTGGTGACGGCATGGACCCGATAGCCAGCGGCCTCCAGCTCCTGCCGACCGCCCTGCTCCCGATCCACCAGGACCACGATGTCGGTCACCCGCAACCCGGCCTCCTCTAACACCTGAATCGCCTCCCATTTGCTGGCACCGGTCGTCAATACATCATCCAGCACCGCTACGGCCTCTCCGGGGTGAAACTCTCCCTCAATCCGCTGGCCAGTGCCGTAGGCCTTGGCCTCCCGCCGCGGATACAGCAGCGGACGCCGCATCCGCAGGGCCACCGCTGTCCCGATGGGCAGCGCGGCGTAGGGGATGGCGGCCAGGCGATCGAAGGTCAGCCGCTCCAGCACCGCAGCATATAACCCTGCTACTATCTCCAGCAATGCCGGGAAGGCCACCAGCCGCCGCAGATCCAGGTAGATGGGGGAGCGCTGGCCGGATTTGAGGACGAAGTCCCCGAAGCGGATGCATCCGGCCTCATATAGCCCGCGGGCCAGGGCGCGGATGGCCCCCGCACCCAGGACGGCGTCACGGCCCCGCAGCGCCTCCCCCAGCGCCCGGGCAGCCGCCCCCGGATCCGACGCCTCCAGGATCTCCCGGGAGGCGGCGATCAGGGCGGGGGGACCGGCCAGGGTCTTCACGGTCTCAATGTCGCCCCCCTGGGGGCCGATCCCGGGGATCAGGAGCCAGCGATCGGGAGCCAGGCGGCGCAGGGCGGCCAGCGCCGCGGGGACCGTCGCCCCCACCACGAAGCCGATCCGCTCGCGCCCGGCCCATCCCTCCGCCTGACGGGCCAGGACCTGATAGAGAGGCTCGCCCCGGACCGGTAGCTCCTGCACGGCCTCGGCGCCCGGATTCGAGGTTCGAATCAGGAGGAAAACCCCACGGTCCACCCGATCCAGGAAGGGCTGTAAGGAGTCGGGGCCCAGGAACGGGCTCAGCGTCACGGCGTCCGCCCGCAGGACCTCGAAGGCGAACCGCGCGTAGGCCTCCGCAGTCCACCCGATGTCGCCGAACTTCCCATCCAGGATCACCGGGATCTCTGGTGGGATCACCGCCCGGATCGCCCGCAGGGTCTCCAACCCGGAGGTCCCCAGGGCGAGGTAGAAGGCCAGGTTGGGCTTGTAGGCGGCGGCGAACTCCGCGGTGGCCTCCACCACCCAGCGCACGAAGGCCACGATCGGATCCGGATGCCGGCGCGCCCATGCGGGGAGGCGCTCCGGCACCGGATCCAGCCCGATGCACAGGCCCAGCCCCGAGGGGCCGGTTCGCTCCCGCAACCGGTCGAAGAATGCCATAGCGACGCCCCCTCTTAAGCCTTGCCCAGCACAGCGGCCAGCAGGGCCATCCGGATGTAGAGGCCGTTGGCCACCTGGCGGAAATAGGCCGCCCGCGGATCCCGGTCCACCGCCGGGTCGATCTCCCCCACCCGGGGCAGCGGATGCATGACGATCATCCGCTCCTTAGCCCGCTTCATCAGCTCCGGAGTGATCACGTAATAGTTCTTCACCTGCTCGTAGGCGTTGAGATCCGTGAAGCGCTCCTTCTGCACCCGGGTCACATAGAGCACATCCACATCCTCGATCACGTCGGCCACGTCGTAGGTCTCATAGACCGGGATTCCCTTCGCCCGCACCTCGTTCATCAGGTCCAGAGGCAGGCGCAGGATCTCCGGCGAGACGAAGGACAGGCGCACGTCATACATCGTGAGCAGCTTGGTCAGGGAATGGACCGTGCGCCCGAAGCGGAGGTCCCCCACCATGGCGATGTGGAGGCCGTCGATGCGGCCCAGCTCCTCCTGGATGGTGAAGAGATCCAGCAAGGCCTGGGTGGGATGTTCCCCGATGCCATCGCCGGCGTTGATCACTGGGACCTCCGCCACATCGGCGGCGATCTTCGCCGCGCCCACCTCGGGGTGGCGCAGGACGATGACGTCGGAATATTGCTCCAGGGTCTTGATGGTGTCAGGCAGGGACTCGCCCTTGGCCACTGAGGAGAACTGGACGCCCTGGGTGATGGGGATGACGGCCCCGCCCAGGCGCTCCATGGCAGCGATGAAGGAGGAGCTGGTGCGGGTGCTGGGCTCGTAGAAGACGCAGGCCATCACGTAGCCCTTGAGGAGATCGCAGGCGCCCACGCGGCGGACCAGCTCCCGCATCTCCTCCGCTACATCGAAGAGATAGGCCAGGTTCTCCCGATTGAATTGGGAGACCGAGAGGATGTCCTGCATGTAGAAGCCGTTGTTCGGGTTCACCGGCTCGCGCGAAACCGCGCCGTCGAACTGGAACAGGCGAGGTCGGGTCACCATCATCCACCTCCTTTCAAATGGATTTCCCGGGAATGCGTTTGGATACCTGCGGATGCGACATCGTTCCGCGCGGCAGCGAACAGAGCCGTTTCATGCCGGTGCGCTCGCTTCCGTTCACAGATCCGCGAAGAGCACCCGCCCGGAGCCCGGGGGCGCGCGGACCTCTCCGTCTTCAAAGGCCACCCGTCCCTCCAGGACGGTGCGCCGCACCCGGGCCCGCACCGTCATCCCCTCGAAAGGGGTCCACCCGCATTTCGTGAAAAGGCCCTCCCGGGAGATCACCCAGGGCCCACCCCATTCGATCTCCACCCACGTCTCCGGGGGCTCCAGCAAGCCGTAGATCCGCCGGGGCCCGGTGGCGGTCAGGCGGACCACATCGGCCAGCTCCAGCCGTCCTTCGGCGACGGCGGTGAGCAGCAACGGCAGCATGGTCTCCAGGCCCGGCACGCCTGGGGGTGGGTTCTCCCCCTGCTTCTCCGCGATCGTGTGCGGCGCGTGGTCGGTGGCCACGGCGTCGACGATGGCGAGGTTCGCCCACAACGCCTCCTGATCCGCCCGCGAGGCCAGGGGCGGGCGCATCTGCCCGAAAGGGCCCAGGCGGGGGAGGTCCTCTTCGGTCAGGAAGAGATGATGCGGCGTGACCTCGCAGGTGATCGGGAGGCCCCGCTCCTTCGCCCGGCGGATGAGGAGGATCTCCTCCCGCCGGCTGATATGGCAGAAATGCACCGGCTGGCGGAACAAAGCGACGAGCCCGATGACCATCGCCACCGTCCGTCCCTCGGCGTGGACGGCGATGGGGCGGTGGCTCGGCCAGGCCTCGAAGTGGCGCAGGAGGGCCGCCAAGCCCTCCAGGCGGAGAGGGCCGTAGGTCGCATCCAGGTAGAGCTTGAGGCCGGGGGCTTGGCGGGCCAGGGCGGCGGCCTCCGCCGCGTTGTCCGCGGTGCCGCCGAGGAAGAGGCCCACCTCGCAGCGGGCCAGGGCCCGGGCCCGACGGACCGCCTCCCGGAACGCGGCCGCGTCGATGAGGGGCGGGCGGGTGTTGGGCATGGCCAGCACGGTGACCACCCCGCCGGCCAGGGCTGCCGCCGTCCCGCTGGCGAAGTCCTCCTTATGGGTTTCGCCCAGATCCCGCAGGTGCACGTGGATATCCGCCGCTCCCGGCAGGCGCAGGGTCGCCATCTTCCTCCTCCGACGCGGAAAAAATCAGGCACCGGGGGCGGAAGCGCCAGCCCGGTGCCTGAAAAACATCCAGAAGGCCCCTGCGGGGTGCGCTTCCCCGCCGGGGCGCTCGCGTTCGGATATGAGGAGGGGATCCCAATCGTTCCCGGCCCATGCCGGGATTCTATGTTGCCACAGCCGCGGCCACCTGTCAAACGGAACAGCCTGGACCCTGGCGTAAAGAATCCATCGCCCCCCTCGGATGGTGGAGGCCGGACCGTTGTCAGGCCCTCCCGGCAGGAGGAGAATTCAAAAGACAGAAGCCTCAGGGATCCCCGGGAGGATGGATCCTATGGAACGTGCGGTGCGATGGGATCGTCTTCGGGAGGAGATGGCCCGGGAAGGGGTGGAGCTCCTGGCCCTGGTCCCCGGCGCGAACCTGTTCTATCTGACCGGCCTCCACTTCCACCGCATGGAGCGACCGATCGTCGCCCTGCTGCCTCGGGAAGGGGAACCCGCCCTCATCCTCCCCGCCTTTGAGGTCGAGAAGGCCCAGCGGGCGCCCATCCCCTGGCGCCTGTTTCCCTATACCGATGCCGAGGGGCCCGCCTCCGCCTTCCACGCCGCTGCCGCAGCACTGGGCGGGCGCGGGCACACCATTGCCGTGGAGACCTTAGGGATGCGCGTGCTGGAGTGGTCCCTGCTCGCGGAGGCCTTCGAAAGCCCCACCCCCCTCCCGGCGGAGCCCCTGCTGGCCCGGCTGCGGATGGTGAAGGGGCCGGAGGAGATCGCCGCCATCCGCCGGGCCATCGCCGCCGCCGAAGCCGCGCTACAACAGTGGCTCCCCGAGGTCCGGCCGGGGATGACGGAGCGGGAGGCCACCCGGCGGCTGATCCAGGCCTGTTTTGCGGCCGGAGCGGATGCGCTGGCCTTCGAACCCATCGTGGTGGCCGGACCCAACGCCGCCCTCCCCCACGCCACCCCTTCGGAGCGCCCCATGGGGCCGGGGGAGATGATGATCGTCGACTTCGGGGTGATCATGGACGGATACGTCTCGGATCTCACCCGCACCTTCGTCCTTGGGGAGCCGGATCCCGAGACAGCCCGGATCTATGAGGTGGTCCGGGAGGCGAACGCGGCGGGGCGCGCCGCCGTGCGCCCGGGGATCCCCGCGGAGGCGGTCGATCGGGCGGCCCGCGCGGTCATCGAGGCCGCCGGCTACGGCCCCTATTTCCCCCACCGGACCGGCCATGGCCTGGGCTTGGAGATCCACGAGCCGCCCTATCTGGTGCAGGGAGACCGCACCCTCCTCACGCCTGGCATGGTCTTCACGGTGGAGCCCGGGATCTACCTGCCCGGTCGGGGCGGCGTCCGCATCGAGGATGTGGTGGTCGTCACTGAAACCGGCGGGGAGTCCCTCACGACCTTCCCCCGGGAGCTCCGCTCCCTCTGAAGAGGCGCCCCTATGGCCCCAGGGGGATCAGGATCTCCACCTGGGCCTCCGCCCGCCAGGCCTGCAACTGGGCCTGGATCCGCCGCTGCCGGAGCAGCTCCCGCTGGTCCTCGGAAAGGGGACGGGCAGGATCCTTCTCCACCACCCACAGCAGGTGATAGCCCCGCGAGGTCATCACCAGCACCACCTGACCTGGCGGGGTGGCGAAGGCTGCTTCCTCCAGCTCCGGCACGGCCAGGGTGCCTCGGGCGAACCATCCCAGGTCGCCCCCCAGCTCCCGGGTGGCGGCGTCCTCCGAATACTGGCGGGCCAGCTCGATGAAATCCTCCCCCCGCTGCAAGCGGGCCAGCAGCTGCTGTGCCAAATCCTCCCCGGACACCTGGATATGCCGCGCGTGGACCTGCTCGGCAACCTCCGGCAGGTCCGCTGTCAGCTGCTGGAACACCTTCTGGGCCAGCATGGCCGCGCGCTGGTTGCGCCGGAACTCCTCCTCCGTCATCCCCAGGGTGGCGAGGCGCTGGCGGAAGGCCTCTATCCCGCCGCTCTCCTGGATCAGCTGGGTCAGGGCGACCTCCACCTCCTCCGGAGACACCGTGATCCCCATCCTCGCGGCCTGCTGCTCGATCAGGACCTCCTCGATCATCCCCTCCAGGATCTGACGAGGGAGCGCAGCCAGGCGCTGACGCCCCTCCGCGGACTGGGGGTCCAGGCCGTTGCGGCGCCACTCCTGCTCATAAGCGGCCAGCCGTCTCTCGAACTCCGCGAGGGGGATCGGCTCCCCGTTCACCCGAGCCGCGAGGGCCATGGGCGTCGGGGAGGGCGGGGCGGTGGGCGCGGCCGGCGTCGGCGCGGGGGACGATTGGCATGCGGCCACGCCGAGCATCAGGACGATCAGCCCTCGCTTCCACATCGGTGCCTCCTCAAAGGGGGTGAGCTTCCGGCACGCGCGCGTAAGCCCGGCTCAGGAAGGCGTGGAAATCCCGGGCGTCCTGCCAGGCCTGGGGGCGCAATGAGCGCTCCGCCGGGAAGATCAGGAAGGCGATCTCCTGAGGCCCGCCCAGCCCCCCGTGGGTCCCCCGTTGATCCTCAAAACTCACTACCGTTCGACCGTCCCAGGCGCCCAGCAGGATGAGATCGCCACTCCCGGGCAGCCGGGCCAGGCGGGCTAGCTCCTGAGCCGTCCGCTCGGGATCCAGCCACCGCCCCTCCGGCGCCATGCGCTCCGGATCGGCCAAGGGGTCCTGGCCGTAGATCGAGGAACGGCCGTCGGCGCGGACGACGCGCGCGCCTCCCTGTCCCATCAGGAAGACGACCTCCCCTTCCCGGCCGATCACCAGCCCGATCCCCGGGTGCTCGATCAGGGCGTCCAGGAGCTGGGGCCAGCGGATGACGATCTCGCTAAGGGGGAGGGGCTCCGGCACGGCGGCGATGTAAAGATGGGCCAGCGGACCGGAGGCCCGGATGATCACATCGGCGGACGGCACGGCGGGGGCGGAGGGTTCCCCTCGCAGGAGGGATGCGCGCCGCTGCACATAGGCTCGGGCCGCCCGCACCACCCGGGCTCCACGCGGGGAGAGGGTCCGTTCCAGCTCGCGCATCTCCGCCATCAGGTATTGCCACGAACGCCAGCGGCGGTCATCCGGCTCCACCGCCTCGTCCAGGGTCACCGACCGGGCCATGCAGCGCCGGACGAAATCCCCCAGGCTTTCACGGAAACGCCGGGCGAAAGGGACCGCCGGGGTCATCCCGTGATCCGAAAAGATGTAGAGATCATACGGCCGCCGGGCGAAGCGGGCCATCCGATCGATCTCCCGCAGGTAAGCGTCCAGCCGGCGGAGGGCCCGCAGGGCGACCGGATGCTCCGGCCCGTAGCGATGGGCCGCCTCATCATACAGCACGTAGATCCCATACAGAGGGGAGATCCCCCGATGGAGATCCATGCTGAGGCTGAAGGTCACCAGCTCGTGGAGCAGCGCGTTGCCCAGCGCCAGAAGGGCGGTGCGGAGCAACCCCGCCGGATCCCGCAGGAAGCGCCACCCGGCCCCCCAGGAGCGGATCCCATACCACAGCTCGTCCAGGATGTCGCGCACCACCATGCGGAGGATCCGCCAGATGCGCCCCGGGTTGAGGAGGACGATCAGAAGGAGCCCCACGCCCCGGACCCCATCGAGGAGCCCGGGCGGGCCCATGGCGCTGAGGGTGAAGACGGCCCGCTCGGCCCCCCCGTCGAACAGGCTGGCGTAACAGGCGCCGCCGCGCAACAGCCCTCCGGCGCCCTCCGCCTGCAGCCGCGCGACGACCTCCCGCACATGGCGCGGTCGCTTCATCCCGATGGGCTCGCGGCGGGCCTTCTCATACCACCGGAACCCCGGGATGGCATCCCGCCGCCCGTAGAGCAGCGCGGCGGTCACCACCGGGGTGGTGGTGGGGAAGCCGGCGAACCAGGGCGCCAGCCGGAACCGCCCTTTCTGGATCTGGCGGGCCAGATAGGGCATGCGGCCCGCCTCCAGGGCTCGCTGCAGATGCGGGAAGGAGAGGCCATCGATCTGGATCAGCACCAGCCCCCGCTCCGGCGTCGGCGGAGCCTCTGGCCGCCTCATCCGTCGGCCCAGGATTCGGAACTTCGCCCGATAAAACTCCCGGAGGACCGAGACCATCCTCCACCTCACAGGAGAGCGGGGGCGCTGCACGGAGATATCCTTCGCCCCTTCGAAAGCCGGAACAGCCGTCCGCCTGCAACCGCCTGTCCGGACTTCCGCGTAAGCCCAACGGAATTCCGCCTTACATCGTGGCGGCCTGTTCCAGCGCCCTTCCCCGACCGCTCCATCCGTTCACGGCCATCCGGCGGGGAGCTCTCGCGCCAGAGCTTCCACCCGCTCCCGGGGGATCCAGCCGGCCGGCCGGCCAGCCCGCAGGACCAGGACCCCGGGGCTTTCGCCCTGGGCCAGGCATAACCATGCGGCGCCCAGGGAAGCCGTCGCATCTAGGCTGGGGAGATCCAGGCGCCGCAGGCCGTCCCTCATGCGCACCAGGCCTCCCGGCCACCGCCCGGCCTCCTCCACCGGCAGGATCGGTTGTCCGCTGTGCTGAAGCAAGCGCCGGGCAGCGGGCTCCGGGATCCGATCGTTCACCGCCAGGGGAAGGGGCTGGAGATGCGGGACGAGGGGGATCTGCTGCAACCGCTCCCGGCGGCGCAGCTGCTGGGTTTCCTGGAGGGTCTGGCCGAGCAGCCACATGGCGATCAGCATTGTAACCAGCCCGCCGGCGTCCTGATGCCGGAACTGCCAGATCGCCAGCCCGCCGATCCCCAGGGCCCCTGCCTGCCCCACCCGCAACGCCAGCCAGGTCCCCCAGCCCTCCCCGAGGGCCATGGCCAGAGCGCTGCGCAGGATCCGCCCACCATCCATCGGGAACACGGGGAGCAGGTTGAAGAGGCCCAGCAGGAGGTTCAACCATCCGAACACCACCTCCGGGCGCCATCGCGCTCCCGGGCCTTCCCAGCCGCCCAGCCCGGCGATGAGGAGGGCGAGGAGGAGGTTGACGCTGGGCCCAGCCAGGGCGATCCCCAGCTCCGCTCGGAAGCGGCCGGGGGACAGCCGGACCGCGGTGAAGCCGCCCAAGGGCCAGAGAACCACCGCGGTCACCGGGACACGCAGCAGGCGCGCGGCGGCAAGATGCCCCAGCTCGTGCAACAGAACCGCCCCGAACAACAGAAGCCACCAGAGGCCCTGCCGCAGGGCTTCCCGCCATCCGGCCAGCAGGCCGGCTCCCAGCACGGCCGCCATCAGCAACGCCACCAGGCTCCCGTGCACCTGCACCGGAACCCCGGCGAGGGTGAACAGCCGGATGGCGGGGAGGCGGAAGCGGGACATCGTGCACCTCTCCACCTCGCAGGAGCTCTCAACGGGCGGGGACGCCCTCCAGAAGCCGGACGGCCGCCTCCAGGCGTCGCAACGTCCGCTCCCGGCCCAGGAGGGCGAGGGACTCAAACAGAGGGGGGGTGACCCGCCGGCCGGTGACCGCCACGCGGACGGCCATGAACAACGTCCCCGCCTTCACACCCAGGCGATCCGCGAGGCCCCGCAGCGCCGCCTCAATGGCTTCGTGGGTGAACGCGGGGAGCGCCTCCAGAGCGCGCTGGGCTTCCGTCAGCCAGGTCCGCACCGCCTCGGGGGAGGCGCCCGAGGGCACCAGATCCTCCAATGCCGGCGACACCTCCTCCCTCCACAGGAATTCCAGCATCTCCGCCCCTTCCCGCAGCGTCTTGATCCGCTCCTGGATCAGGGGGATCGCCCGGCGCAGGGTCTCTGGATCCGGCCGCAGGCCGAGGGCCTCCACATAAGGCCGCAGCCGCTCCGCCAGGGCCTCCGGGCTCAGGCGCCGGATGTAGACGCCGTTCATCCACTCCAGCTTGTCGTAGTTGAAGGCCGCCGGCTTGGGGTTGATGCCGGAGATGTCAAACTTCTCGATCAGCTCCTCCACCGTGAAGAGCTCGGTCTTATCGTCATAAGCCCATCCGGTCAGCGCCAGGAAGTTGATCAGGGCCTCCGGCAGGTATCCTTCCTCCCGGAAATCCCGCACGAAGACAGCCGTCTCCCATCGCCCTTGCTCCTGCAGCACCCGCTTGCTCATCTTCCCCTTGCCCGTCGGGCTCAAGATGATGGGCAGATGGGCGAACTGAGGCGGCTCCCACCCAAAGGCCTGGTAGAGCAGGATGTGCCGGGGCGTGCTGGGGATCCATTCATCCGCCCGCATCACGTGGGTGATGCGCATCAAATGATCGTCCACCACGTTGGCCAGGTGATACGTAGGGTAGCCGTCGGATTTCAACAGCACGAAATCATCCTGGGTCCGGTTCTGCACGGAGATCTCCCCGTGCACCAAGTCGTGAAAGGACGTGGCTCCCTCCAGGGGAACCTTGAGGCGGATCACGTAGGGCTCCCCGGCGGCGATGCGACGCCGGGCCTCCTCAAGCGAGACGTTGTAGCGGCAGTAGCGGTCGTAACCGGTGGGCTGCTTGCGGGCCTCCTGCTCCCGACGCAGGCGCTCCAGCCGCTCCTCCGAGCAGAAGCAATAATAGGCATGACCCAGGTCGACCAGGCGGTGGGCGTGCTCCCGGTAGATCTCCAGCCGCTGGGACTGGATGTAAGGCCCGTAGGGTCCTCCGACGTCCGGGCCTTCGTCCCAATCCAGGCCCAGCCATCGGAGGGAGTCCAGGATATCCTCCAGGGCGCCAGGGATCAGGCGCTTGCGGTCGGTGTCCTCAATGCGCAGGACGAACTGGCCCCCGTGATGGCGGGCGAAGAGCCAGTTGAAGAGGGCCGTGCGGGCCCCCCCGACATGCAGGAACCCGGTCGGGCTGGGCGCAAACCGAACGCGAACACTCATCCGGGATCCCCTCCCAATCCCGTGATCACCGGGTATTGTAACTCAAGCGGCTCAGCGCGTCCGGGTCGGCGTGGGGGCCGGCATCAGCGTCACCTGGAGGCTGGGGGGGATCAGCGTCCAGGAGAGGTTGGTCACCGTGGCGCTGAGGATCACCGTGGGCGTCAAGGTATAGGTCCCCCGCTCCAGATCCCTCACCTCCACCCACACCCGCAGCTGATCCGGCTGGAGGCTCTCCACGTAAAGAAGGGGGCCCCGCACGATCACGTCCACCGTCTCCGGCGAGAGGCGGGCGATCATCCCCGGGCGCAATCCCTCCACCACCACCGGGACCTGCTGGAAGACCTGGGTGCTGAGGATGGGCTCCACCCGGAGGCGGACCTCCACCTGGTTGGGGGCACCGACCAGGGCGACCCCGGGCGGCAACACCAGAGGGACCTCCGCGATCAGCTCGCCCCGGGCCTCGGAGAGATCGATGGGCTCGGTGGAGAGATAGCTGCCGACCTCCTCCAGCCGCCGGGGATCCCCGGTCAGGGTGACCGTAGGGGGATCCACGGCGATCTCCGTCAGCTGATAGCCCCGCGCCGGGCGCCCGCGCAGGTTGACCCGCACCGGCAGCTCGCGGAAGCCGAGGCGCTGTTCGATGGGGACCGTGACCGTGATCCGGGCCGGCTCCACCTGCACCTCTGTCAGCACCCTCCCCTCGGAGTCCACCGCTTCCAGGGCGACCTCTGTCTCCACGCTTTGACGCGCCCCCTCGACGCGGATCCGCCCCACGGCCATGGCCGCAACGGCGATCCGGGAGCGGGGGCCGGTCACCCGGACCTGGGGGAGGGCGGGAAGCGGTGTCCCGGCCTGGTAGCCGATGGCCGGTTGACCCAGAATCTGAATGGAGACCGGGACTTCCCGGCTCTCCACGCGCTCCAGACGGAAGCGCACCGCCGGGGGATCCACTTCGAGGATCTGGATGCTCCGCCGGTGGACGCGGATCTGCACCGGCCGCTCATAGGCCCCCTCGCCCAGGCCGGACACGTTCACAAAGGCCTCCACATCCTGAGGGACGATGGTGCCCTCCATCGCCCGGGGCACCCGCAGGCGGAGGCGGACCCGCTCGGCGGAGCGTTCGAAGACCACGTGATCGGACGCCAGGCCTTGAAAGGCCAGCGGGACATCGGTCAAGGACCGCTCCACGGGCGGGTTCTCCTCCCAGACGGCGGCGGCCCAGAGGGCGAAGGCCAGCCCGAAGGCCAGCAGCGCCAGCCCCATGTTCTCTCGGGCCCACCTCATTGCTTACCCCCAGCTCCCCGGATGGTGAAGAGGATCACCCATGCCCGCCGGCCCAGCTCCCGCAGCTCTTGCAGCCAGCGGTAGGTTTGCGCGACCTCCGGCGGCGGGCTGTAGAAGTTCCGCAGCACCAGCTCCAGGCGCCGCGCGTCCAGCCGGCGCACCATCCGGCCGTTCAGGGCCACGGAGATCGTCCCGCGTTCCTCAGAGATCACGATGGCCAGGGCGTCGCTCACCTCCGTGATCCCGATGGCCGCCCGATGGCGCAGGCCCAGCTGGGGATCCCCCAGCCATCCGGTGGTGAGGGGAAGGATGCAGCCCGCCGCCACCACCCGCCCGTCCCGAATGATCACCGCCCCGTCGTGCAGGACCGTGTTGGGCGCGAAGATGGTCATCAGCAGCTCGGGGGTCACCCGGGCGTCCAGGCGGATCCCGGTGTCGATGTAGGTCTGGAGGCCGGTGGTGCGCTCCAGCACGATGAGGGCGCCGTGGCGACGCTCCGCCAGCCGGGGGCATGCCTGGACCAGCGCCTCGATCACCTCATCGACAGGCGCCCCCCTTGGATCCCGCTGAAGCCAGAGCCCCACCCGCCCCAGCCGCTCCAGAGCCCGCCGGAGCTCCGGCTGGAAGATGATCGGGATGGCGATGAGCAACGCCGGGAGCGCCCGCTCCAGAAGCCAGCGCATCGCCCGCAGGGAGCGGAGGGGGCCGCTCAGGATGAGCACGAGCAGGATGAGGATGAACAGGCCCCGAACGAGGGTGACCGCCGGCGTCCCTTTCAGGGAATACAGGATCCCGAAAAAGAGAAGGGCCACCAGCCCGATATCGATCAAACTGATCCAGCTCAGCTGGTCCAGCAGGTAGAGCAGATCCCGCACGCGCCATCACCTGTTCAATCGAACGTGGATCCGCCATCTCTTCTTTTCGGATCGCGCCGGGCTGCGGCGTTCCTCCCGCCCTCATCCGCCGGAGCTCAGTAGGGCCCGGTAGCGCTCGGCCTGGGCAGGGTTCAGGCGCATCAAGGAGCGATACACCGCCTGGGCCTCGGAGAGACGACCGGCCTGCAGGTATTGCTCCCCCATCCGTTCCAGATGGGCCACCGCTGCCTCGGGCTGTTCCAGCTCCAGATACAGCTGAGCCGCTTGCTGGCGCAGGGCGAGCTCCTCGGGGAAGAGCAGGATGAGCTCCTCCAGGTTCCGGGCCGCCTCCGCCAGCCGCCCAGCGGCCCGCGCCCGCTCCACCAGCTGTTGCAGCTCCTGCACCGCCGCATCCTTGCGGTTCGCCCGCAGATAGGCCTCCACCAGGCCCCAGCGGGCCTCCAGGTCCTCCGGGGCGAGGGCGCGCAACCGCTCCAGGTGTTCGATCGCCCCGCTCCAGTCCAGGCGCTGGACGGCGATCTCCACCAGCCGGCGGAGGAGGGGCGACAGCGCCGAGCCGGGGAGCCCATGGCGGGAAGCCCACGCCAGCCCCTCCCGGCCGATCCGCTCCGCCTGTTCCAGATCCGCCATCTGCATATGCGCGTCCACCAAGCCGCAGAAGGCCTGCAGCGCCCGCGGCGCATCGCCCAGGGTCTGGGCGAGCTGCAGCAGCCGCTCCAGAGCCGGCAGATCCATGGGAGCCAGCCGGGTGACCTGCTCGAAGGCAGCGAGGGCCATAGAGGGATCCTCCAGATACAGAAAATAGGTCCCCAAGGCCCGGAATTTGTTCGCCGCCGCCGGGATGTGACGGCCCCAGGCCAGCAGCTGCCCGAGGATGAGATGGGGCAGCGGGGCGAAGGGGGCGCCGGCCAGGATCCGCAACGCCTCCTCCAGCGCGCTGTAGAACAGGCCTAGCTGGGCCCACGTATAGGTTTGCCCCAGATCCAGGAGCACCCGCTCCCCCTGGGGAGAGAGCAGGACGTCGGCCAGGGTGAGCCGGAACGGCGTGCCGGCGGTCCATTGATCCAGCGCCTGGCGGATCCAGAGGATCCGATCCTCCCAGGTCGGACTCTCCAGGATCTGACGGGCCCCCTCCAGGAGAGCCGCCTGACGCTCCGGATGCCGGGGGAGCCAGGAGCGTAGGAAGCGATAACGCTCCCGGAGGACCTCCCGGCTTTCCTCCCGGGCCAGCTCCTGATCCAGGGATTCCAGGGCCTCCAGGTAGCGCAGGGCGGCGGACGCCGCCGCGCCCTGCCGTTCCTCACAGCGGGCCAGCAGGAGAAGACCGGCGAAGGCGTAGGTGGGGACATCTGTGGCGCGCCGGAGATACGAGGCGGCTTCCTCGCAACGCCGGAGCTCAGCCAGCGCGGCGCCGATGGCGAAGGGCAGGGCCGGGTGCTCCAGCCCGGCGGCGCGCACCTGCTCGTAGAAGGCCAGCGCCTCCCGCAGCTGGCCCTGAGCGTGGGCGTCCACCGCCCGGCCCAGGAGGGCATGGATCCGGAACCACTCTGATTCAGAGAACGAACCCGGCTCCTCCGAGAACACGAGATCCGCCAGCTCCCGGAGCGCCTGGGAGAGGGCGCGGCGGATCGGATCCGCAGGGGCTTCGGCCTCCTCCGGGGCCAGCATCCAGAGGGCCTCAGCCCGGGCCTGCTCCGCCTCGGCGCCTTCGGCCCTGGACGTCGGCCGGGGCAACGGACCGGTGCCGGTCCGCCGGGCCAGCTGGACGCGCAGCCAGTCCCGGGCCTGCAAGGCCTGCGGATGATCCGGATCCAGGGCGAGGGCGGCGTCGATGGCCTCGAGGGCCCGCTGCAGGTCCCCTTGCTGGATCCAGGCGCGGGCGAGGGCCAGATCCACCCGAATCGCCGCCTCCCGCTGATCCAGCTGGCGATACGCCTGGGCCAGGGCCTCCAGCGTCTCGATCCGGCCGGGATCCAGGCGGATGGCCTGGGCCCATGCCTGGATGGCGCGTCGAAGATCGCCGCGATCGGCGAACATCCGGCCGGCCCGGTGGTAATGGGCTGCCGCCTCCGCCGCCCGGCCGGCGCGCTGATGCACTTCGGCGAGGCGCCACACCGGCGCGGGATCCTCAGGGCGGAGGCGCTCCAGCTGCCGGAAGGCCTCCAGAGCCTCTTCATAGCGCCCGGCCTCCATACAGGCCAGGCCCAGCCCGGTCAGGGCCTCCGGCTCCTCCGGGGCCACCGTCAGGGCCTCCCGATAAGCCGCGATGGCGGCCGCCCACTGTTTCTGCCAGAGCGCGGCATGGCCGCGCTGCAACGCCTGTTCATACCGCAGGCGCTCTTCCCCCACCGCGGGTCCCCCGCCTGTTGGATCCATCAAAGTCCAAGTATACCAGCGGAGAAGGTGGCTTGAAAGGGCCCTTCGGGGCCGCTACAATAGGCCTTAGATCCTGGGGAAGGCAGGAGATCTTTCGCGGCGTAAGGAGGCCGGACGATGGGTCGGATCACCCCTCGCCATGAAGATTACAGCCAGTGGTATCTGGATGTCATCCGGGAGGCGCAGCTGGCTGATTACGCCCCGGTCCGTGGATGCATCGTCTTCCGGCCTTACGGCTACGCGATCTGGGAGAACATCCAGGCGGCCGTGGACCGACGGTTCAAGGCCCATGGCTACCGAAACGCCTATTTCCCTCTGTTCATCCCTTATTCATTCATCCAGAAAGAAAAGGAACACGTGAGCGGCTTCTCGCCGGAGCTGGCGGTGGTGACCATCGGAGGCGGGGAGACGCTGGAGGAGCCGCTGGTGGTGCGCCCCACCTCTGAGACCATCATCGGCTACATGTATGCCCAGTGGATCCAATCCTATCGGGATCTGCCGCTGCGGATCAACCAGTGGTGCAACGTGGTGCGCTGGGAGAAGCGCACCCGTCCGTTCCTGCGGACGCTGGAGTTCCTCTGGCAGGAGGCCCACTCGGTCTTCGCCACGTATGAGGAGGCGGAGGAGGAAGCGCTGCGGGTGCTGGATCTCTACACCGATTTCGCCGTGGAAGACGCCGCCATCCCGGTGATCCAGGGCCGCAAGAGCGAGTCGGAGAAGTTCGCCGGCGCGCTGCGCAGCTACACCATCGAGGCCATGATGGGGGACGGCCGCGCCTTGCAATCCGCCACCTCCCACAACCTGGGCCAGAACTTCTCCCGCGCCTTCGAGATCCGCTACCTGGACGCCCAGAACCAGATGCAATACGCCTGGACCACCTCCCACGGCCTTTCCACGCGGGTGGTGGGAGCTGTGATCATGGTGCACGGGGACGACCGCGGGCTGATCCTGCCGCCGCGCCTGGCCCCCATCCAGGTCATCATCGTGCCCATCTGGAAGGGAGAGGAGGAGCGCTCCCGGGTGCTGGAGGCCTGCGAGCAGGCACGCCGTATGCTGCAGCCCGAGATCCGGGTGGAGGTGGACGCCCGGGAGGAATACACGCCGGGGTGGAAGTTCAACGAGTGGGAGCTGCGCGGGGTGCCGCTGCGCATCGAGATCGGCCCCCGGGATGTGACCGAGCGTCAGGCCGTGCTGGCCCGGCGGGACCAGCCCGGCCCCCAGGGCAAGCGGACGGTCCCGATGGACGGCCTGCGGGAGGCGGTCCAGGAGACCCTGAGCGCCATCCAGGCCGACCTCTACCAGCGGGCCCTGGCCTTCCAGAAAGCGCACACGCATTATCCGGAGACCTACGAGCAGCTGCGGGAGGCCGTCGCGGACGGCTTCGCCTGGGCCTGGTGGTGCGGGAGCGCGGAGTGCGAGGGCCGGATCAAGGCCGATACCACGGCCACCAACCGGTGCATCCCGCTGGAGCAGCCCGGCGGCCAGGGACGGTGCATCGTCTGCGGCGCGCCGGCCCGGGAGATGGCCGTCTTCGCCCGCGCCTACTGATCGAACCTGCGAACGGAGGAGGGAGCCGATGGATTTCGTGATCGTCGGAGCGGCGGAGACGCCGGGGCTGCGATGGTTCCGCCAGGGATTATGGCAGGCCCTGCGGGCCCACGGGCACACGTTCCTGGAGGAACCCACGCCCACTGTCCGCCTGGTGCTGAACTTCACCCGCTCGGAGCGCCCGCGCCCCTTCCGACGCAAATCCCAGGGCACCTTCGTGACCTCCATCGTCGAGCTGCCCGAGGCCCCTGCGGACTTCCTGAAGACCTGCTATCCCATCCTGGTCCGCGCCCTCTCCAACCTCCTCATCGCCCTGGTCCCAGGCGGCCGGTCCTCCTCTGTCAACGGGACGCGCTGGGAAGCGCACTTCATCACCCTGGAGCTGGGCCATTACGTGGAGGCCTGCGGGGAGGATGAGGCGGACTTCTTCGAGCGGATCTACCGGCGCCTTGCCCCCCTGGCCCAGGCCCGGCTGGTCATCAACAACGAGTTCCACCCGGATCTCCCTCCCGAGCTCTGGAACGGCAACGAGCGGACGGAGAAGTTGAAGGAAGCAGGGCGGTTCCTGGCCTCCCTGAACCTGCTGCCTGCCCCCTTCCCCCTGGAGGAGATCCTTCCGCCCCGGGATTTCCAGCACGTCAAGCGGCTTTACGGGCTGGGCGGTCTGAGCTACGGCAACCTGAGCGTGCGGGAGGACGCCCAGCGCTTCTGGATGAGCGCCAGCGGCGTGGACAAAGGCAACCTGCAGGTGATCGGGCGGGACATCCTGCTGGTGAAGGGCTACGATGCAGCGCGCAACGTGATCCTCCTCAGCGTCCCGCCCCATATCGAACCCCGACGCGTCTCCGTGGATGCCATCGAGCACTGGATGATCTACCGAGAGCATCCTGAGGTGGGGGCGATCATCCACGTCCACGCCTGGATGGAGGGGATCCCGGTGACCACGGTGAACTATCCATGCGGGACGTGGGAGCTGGCGGCGGAGGTGGCCGAGCTGGTGCGCCAGGCCCCCGATCCCGCCCGAGCGGTGATCGGGCTGCGCAACCATGGGATCACCGTCACCGGCCGCAGCCTGGAGGATATCATGGAGCGCCTGCGCGGACGCGTCATCCCCCAGGTGCCCATGGAGTAGAGGCCCAGCGCTGCTACGCCCATCGCAGCGGCGCTGCGCCCCTCCCACTAGGCGGATAGGCGGATGCGATGGGGGAGCCTTTCCGATTCCGGCTGTCTATCCCGGCCGCCGGGCTGTTGCTGGCGCTGGGGCTTCTGCTGAGCCCGCGGGCCCAGGGGCCCGGGGAGCGGTTCTTCCCGGAGACCGGCCACACCGTTCGGGAGCCCTTCCTGCGCTTCTTCGAGACGCACGGTGGGGTGGACTTCCTGGGCTATCCGATCACCCCGGCGGTCCCGGAGCCCCCGGATCAGATCCAGTGCTTCCAGTATGCCTGCCTGCGCTGGGAACCCCTGGCGCCGCCGGAGGAGGCCGTCCAGCTCCTCCCCATCGCTGAGGCCATGGGGCTGGGTGCGCCGCCGCTGCCGCCCGAACGCATCCCCCTGGGTCGCCCGTTCCGCCGATATATCCCGGAGACCGGGCACACGGTAAGCGCGATGTTTCTGGCCTTCTGGCTCCGCCACGGCGGCGCGAAGGTCCTGGGGAATCCCATCACAGAGCCTTTCCTGGAGAACGGCCGTATCGTCCAGGTGTTCCAGCGGATGAAGGTGGGATGGGATCCGGTGGATCAGCAGGTGCGGCCGCTGCCCCTGGGGGAGCTTTACGCCCAGGCCCGCGGGATGAGTCCCCGGGTCCCCGCCCGCATCGCCGGGCCCATGCTCGCCCTCCGGGTTCAGCTCCTCCTGCACCGCCCCATCGTGGCCGCCGGGGAAATCCAGCGGGTCACCGTGCTGGTCACCGACGAGACCGGCCGGCCGGTGCCTCAGGCCCGGGTGCGCCTGGAAGTGCCCGGGATGGATCCACAGGAGCGGATCACGGATGAGCAGGGGAAGGCGGAGGGGGCCTTCGGAGTCGGAGCCTTCCCCAGCGGGACACTGGTGGAGGTCCGGGCGGTCGCCTCGGATGGCGTCCGTCAGGCGGAGACCTTCGCGGCCTTTCGAGTCTGGCCGTGAGGACGGCCCCTCTCACTCAGCAGGCTTCTTAGGCGGAGGCCTCCTGGACCAGACGGCGGACCGCAGGGGCGTCCTCCTGTGCCAGGGCGGCCTCGGCCAGGGCCTGAGCCTCCTGCAAGGACCAGCGGCGGACAGCGGCTTTGACCTCCGGCACGCGCACAGGGTTCACGCTGAGCTCCCGGACCCCCAGGCCGATCAGCACGGGCACCGCCTGGAGGTCCCCCGCCAGCTCCCCGCACACCCCTACCCACTTCCCGGTCCCCTCCACGGCGGCCGTCACCTGACGGATCAAGCGCAGCACCGCCGGATGCAGGCCGTCCGCCATCCCGGCCACCGCCGGGTTGGTCCGATCCGCCGCCAGCACATACTGGGTGAGATCGTTGGTCCCGATGCTGAAGAAATCCACCCAGGGTCGGAAGTGCTCCGCCAGCAACGCCGCCGCGGGCACCTCCACCATCATCCCCACCTGCAGGTCCTCCGGCAAAGGGACTCCCTCCCGCGCCAGAGCGGCACGCACCTCGTCCAGAAGCGCCCGGAGCCAGCGGATCTCCTCCACGGTGCTAACCATCGGGAACATGATGCGAAGGGGAAAGCCCGCGCCGGCCCGCAGCAGCGCCCGGAGCTGCTGGCGAAGCAAATCCGGATGCTGGCGCGAAAGCCGCACGCCTCGCACTCCCAGGAAGGGATTGGGCTCGGAGGGCATCGGGAGGTAAGGCAGCGGCTTGTCCCCCCCGACGTCCAGGGTGCGCACCACCACCGGCTTCCCCCCCATGGCTTCCAGGAGCGCCCGGTAGGCGGCGACCTCTTCCTCCTCGGTAGGAGCGGCCGTCCGCTCGAGATAGAGGAACTCCGTGCGCAGCAGGCCGATGGCATCCGCTCCCCTTCGGAAAGCCTCCTGGGCGTCCTCCAGGCTCCCGACGTTGGCCGCCACCTCAATCCGGACTCCGTCGCGGGTGAGCGCCGGCTCGTGGGCGACGGCCTCCGCCTGCGCCCGCTCCGCCTGCCAGCGGGCCTGTCGCGCCCGGGCCTGGCGGATCACTTCCGGGGCGGGCTCGATCTCCACCCAGCCCGCCTCGCCATCCACCAGGAGCGTCGCGCCGTCGGGGACAGCTCGGAGCGCCGATCCCACCGCCACCACGGCGGGCACTCCGAGCCGGCGGGCGAGGATGGCGGCGTGGGCCGTCGGCCCGCCCCCCTCAGTCACGAACGCCAGCACCCGCTGGGGATCCAGACGAACCGTTTCGGAAGGCAGCAGGTCGTCGGCGACAACGATCACCGGATGGGCCGGCATGGCCGGCTCCTCCGGAGCGCCCATCAAATGACGGAGCACCCGGTTCCCCACATCCCGCACATCCGCTGCCCGGGCCTGGAAATAGGGGTCCGGCAACGCCGCCAGCTGGGCGACAAAAGCTTCCACCGCCTGGCTCCATGCGGCCTCAGCGGAAGCCCCTTCGGCCAGCGCCGCCTCCACCTGAGCCAAGAGCTCCGGATCCTGGAGCATCAGGGTCTGGGCCTCGAAGATGGCCAGCTCCTCCGGGGGCAGGTGATCGCGGTTCGCTTCCTGCAGCGCCGCCAGCTCGGCGGCGGCTTGCTGCCGGGCAGCCTCCAGCCGCGCCCGCTCCACCGCGGGATCCTCCCCTCGTGCCCGCAGCGGGCCCCGCTCGGCCCGCCGGAACCACCAGGCCGGGCCGAGGGCGATCCCCGGGGAAGCCGGGAGACCCTGCAGGCGGCGGCTCATCCCCCATCCTCCCCGAACCGCGACTCCACCAGGGCCTGGAGGGTGGCGATGGCCTCCTCCTCATCCGGCCCTTCGGCGACGATCTCGATCTCGTGGCCGTGCTCCGCCCCCAGGGTGAGCACCGCCAGGATCGCCTTGGCGTTCACCGGTGGGGTTCCCCGGGTGAGGTTCCGCACCGTGATGTTCGAACGAAAGCGCGCGGCCGTCTGGACGAACACCGCTGCCGGCCGCGCGTGTAACCCGACCGCGTTGGTGAGCGTGAGCCTCACCTGCCGCATCCGCCTCCGGACCTCCGTGGGATCTCCTCAACGGATCACCTTAGGCATCCGACAAGCCTCCACCGCCGAGGCTTCCACCTCCGTCGCCCCCTTCCCAATGGCGGCCTCCACGGCGGCGACGATGGCCCCCTCGACCAGGGGCGCCTGGCTGAGGAGGATACGCGGGCGGACCTCGGGGGGAAGCATCTCCATGGCCATCTGCGTTCCTATCACCGCGCTCCCCAGATCCATCAGGACCAGCACCTCATCCGCCTGGGAGAGGGCAGCCTCCAGGGCCTCGCGGATCCGCTCGACGTTGGTGCCCAGGGTCTGAGCGTCCAGGCCGCCCGCGGCGAAAATGGGGACACGGCCCTGGGCCATCTGGTCCGCCAATTCCTTCACCCCCTCCGCCAGCTTGGCGCTGTGGGCCACGATCACCAGGGCAACCATGGAGGCTCCCTTATCGAGGCTGAGAGACAGGCTCGCCCACCAGGGCGGCCACCAGCTCCCGGCAGAAGGCCGGGATATCCGGAACCACCCGACCCCAGACCAGATTGCCGTCCCGGAAGGCCGGCTCGTCGACCCAGATCGCCCCGGCGTTGATCAGGTCATCTTTGATCCCCAAACTGCCGGTGGCCCGATGACCCCGCACGATCCCGGCGGAGATCCCCACCTGGCCGCCGTGGCAGATCATGGCCACGATCTTGCCCTGGCGGTAGGCGTCGCGGACCAGGCGGAGGACCGCCTCGTAACGGCGGAGCTTGTCGGGGGCCCAGCCGCCGGGAACCACCACGGCGTCGAAGTCCGTTGCGGAGACCTGATCGGCGGCCACATCCGCCTTCGCCGTCAACCCACCGCTCTTGCTGCGGACCACTTTCCCGGCCTCCAGGCCGACCACGGTCACCGAGGCCCCTTCTTCCTGCAGGCGCATCAGCGGGACCCAGAACTCCAGGTCCTCGAAACCTTCCTCCACCAGGATGGCCACCTTCTTGCCGCTTAAGCGCATCGCCTTTCACCTCCACCCCATGATCTTCCCGCCGTCATGGGTGCCCCGATCAGGCCCCTTCAACAGTGAGCGGCTGACAGGCCGGGCACGTTTCCACCTCCCATACCCGCTCCAGGGCCGCCGCGTCGATGGCCTCGGGGGGTCCCTCCCGGAAGCCGACGGCGCCGCACCGGCAAGCATACCAACCCGGGGGGATCTCCTCAAAAGATCGGGCGGGTCCCAGATCGATCTCCTCCACGCCTATGCGCCAGCGGGCATTGGTGAACAGCCGACGGCAACCCACAGCCCGGAGCTTGCGGATGTAGAGCGGGAACGAGGCGCAGTGTCGCATCAACAGCACCGCGGTGTCCACCGGGGGAAAGGGCCAGGTCCGCGCGTCGGCCCAGACCACGAGCAGGCGCCCCTCCCGGAGCGGGATCGGCCGCTCCCAGCGCAAGATGCCCGGGGAGAGGCCCAGGGCCTGCAGCCCTCGGGCCAGCACCGCCCACTGGCGCTCCACCGCGATCACCCGGGCCCCCGCCTCGACCATCCGCAGGGCCAGCCGCAGATCCCCGGCGCCGATTTCTAAGATGCACTCCCCGGGCCGGAGGCGCTCCAGGATCCTGCGGTAGGCCTCCTCCTCATAGGGCGCCCACAGAGTTTCCCAGTCCAGCGCTATAAGCCTCGGGAGCGGATCAGCCATGAGAGCCACATCCCATAGCCAATGATCCCCAGCGCCAGCAACGTCAGGCCCCGCTTCAGCCAGCGGTCCGTCGCCGGGCGGATGCCCAGATCCAGGAGGATGGCCCGCACCCCCATCAGCGCGTGGGCGGTGACCACAATCAGCAGCGCGATCTCCCAGGCGAAAACCAGGGGATGAGAGAGGTAGGCCACCACATCGCGGTAAGTGCGCAGACCGCCCTCCACCACGAAGTGATTGAAGATCATATGCAGGGCCAGCAGGACCAGAAGAAGCAATCCGGTGAACGCCTGCCAGATCCACATGGCGCGCCTCTTTCCGCAATCTTAAATCATCCTGTCAGCGCGAAGATGGCGTAGACCGCCACCCCGGTGAGCAGCAGGGTCAACGCCATCACCCCCCAGAACAAACGGGCCTGGAGGGGCACCCCGATCCCCAGCCCCAGCAACGTCACCCGGACGCCGTTGAGGGCGTGATAGAGCAGGCCCAGGATCAGGATCCCGTCCAGCGTCAGGAACAGGGGGGATTTGGCGGTGGCGATGAAGGCGTCCCAGGCCTCCGGCCCCTGGGCCAGCAGGCGAAGGACGTACAGGTGGAGGAACAGGTAGATCACCAGGCCGATGCCGGTCAGCCGCATCAGCAAGAAGGCGAGCCCTCCTTCCCGCCTCCCCCGGAGATCCGCCCATCCCCGGGCTCGCTTCCAGCGCGGTTCCGTCGTCATCGTCCACCTCCCAGCCAGCGCCGCAACTTCTCCGCCAACAGGTAGCGACGCAGCCGTCCGATGGCCGCAGCCGGATCTACGTTCGAGGGGCAGACGGCCGTGCACTCCATCGCGGAGTGGCAGCGCCAAACCCCGTGGGGATCATCCGCCAGAGCGAGGAGCCGTCCACGGTCCGCCCCTCGGGGCTCGGCCAGCATGCGCTCGATGGCGGCTAGGGTCGCCGGCCCCAGATAGGCCTCGTCGGCGGCCATCACCGGGCACGCCGAAAGACACAGGCCGCACTCGATGCAATCCTCAAACCGCGTGGCCTTTTCCACCCCTTCCGGCAGCGGGCGGTCGGCCGTGAGCTCGTCCCGCCGGATGACAGCGAAGCCCACGGCCGACATCCGGCGCATCATCGGTGACACGTCCACCAGCAGGTCGCCGAGCCAGGGGAAATGCCGCAACGGCTCCACGACAATCGGGCGATCGGGAGCGAACTCCCGGAGCGGTGTGATGCACATCAGCCGCTCCCGTCCGTTCACCCGGACCCCGCACGCCCCGCACGAGGCGTGGTGACAGGCATGGCGGAAGAGCAGGTCGCGGTCCTGCTCCGCCCAGATCTTCTCCACCGCGTCGATGAGGTAGGCCTCGGCCGGGAGCTCCACCTGATACGTTTGCAGGCGGGGCGGGTTTCCCGGGCGGCCCCGCAGCAGGCGCAGCTGCCATGTGGGCATGCCGGTATCCTCCGGTGCGATCAGGTCAACTCATAGAAGGCCCGATAGGGGAGCAGCGGCACCTCATGGGTCCGGCATGGGATGGAGAGACCCAGCTTGGCGCACACGACGTCGACGACCTTCTCAGCCATCGCCCGGGCGGTGGTCATCTTCCCCCCGGTGATGGTCACAAAGCCCTCCACGCCGTCGGCCGCGTGGTCGAAGCACTCGAAGGTTCGGGAGAGCTCGCGGCCGTCGGCGGCCACCCCCCGCCGCCCCACCAAGGGCCGGGCCACCGCGAAGACCCCCCGGATCCCTCCTTGGGTGTAGCCGGGGATGAACCGTTCGGCGCTTGCCAGGAGCAGGCGGACGTGGTCCTCCGGGATCGGGATGAAATCAGGGTCTTCCACCTTCCAGGAGGTGGTTCCGATGATGGCCGTGCGCCGCTGGGGGACGATGATGTCCCCGTCCCCCGGGAGGTTCAAGCGGTTGATCACCATACGGTTCCAGCGCCGGCCGACGGAGATCATCACCCCCGCGGTGGGGACCACGGGCACGTCCACCCCGGCCATCGCCGCGATCCTCCCGGCCCACGGCCCAGCGGCGTTGATCACCACGTCCGCGCCGATGGTTCGCTGCTGGCCGGTCCGGCGATCCCGCACCTTCACGCCGGCCACCGTCCGACCCTGGAAGACCATGTCCACCACCTCGGTATAGGTGAGGACGGTCGCCCCGTTGCGCCGAGCGGTGGCCAGGAAGGAGAGGCAGAAGCGCAACGGCTCGAACACCCCATCGGGGACCTGGATGGCGGCGCGGATGCCGGGGTTGAGATGGGGCTCCAGGGCCAGGGCCTGCCGCACCGGGATCTCCCGGGCCGGGATGCCGCACTCCTCACAGGCGGCGAGGAACCGCTCCTTGAAGGAGAGGTCCCCTTCGTCCAGGGCGACAAAGAGTCCATCGTTGAGCTCCAGGGCGTCCGGCATGATCCGGCGCAGGATCATGTTCTCCGCGATGCACTCCCGGGCGGACTCGGGGTCTTTCATGGCGTAACGCCCCCCGGAGTGGAGCAGACAGTGATTCCGCCCCGAGGTCCCGGAGGCCACTTCCCCGCGCTCCACCACCGTCACCCGGAAGCCCCGGAGGGCCAGGTCGTGGGCGGTGGCCGCCCCGGTGGATCCGGCGCCGATCACCACCACGTGATAAGCCATCCGGTGTTCCTCCCTTGGCGAAAAGGGGCCGGGCAGGCATCCCCGGCCTCGCCCGGCCCCCTGGGTTCACCGGAGTCCGGGCTCCTTAGAACTCCACCCATCCGAAGGAGCGCTCCACCGCCTTCTTCCATCCAGCGTAGAGCTTCTCCCGGGTCTCCGGATCCATCTTCGGCAACCAGCGCTTATCCTCCTTCCAGTATTGACGGATCTGCTCCGGGCCGCTCCAGAAGCCCACGGCCATCCCGGCGGCGTAGGCCGCGCCCAGGGAGGTGGTTTCCTGGATCACCGGCCGCACCACCGGCACCCCCAGGATGTCAGCCTGGAACTGCATCAGCAGCTCGTTGCGCACCATCCCCCCGTCCACGCGCAGCTCGGCCAGATGGATCCCGGAGTCCGCATACATGGCGTCGAACACGTCCCGGGTCTGGTAAGCCGTGGCCTCCAGGACGGCGCGGGCCAGGTGGCCCTTGTTGATGTAGCGGGTGAGCCCCACGATCACGCCCCGGGCGTCCAACCGCCAGTAGGGGGCGAAGGCGCCGGAGAAGAAGGGCACGAAGTAGATGCCCCCGTTGTCCTCCACCGTGCGGGCCAGGTCCTCCACCTCCGCGGAGGTCTTGATCAGGCCCAGGTTGTCCCGCAGCCACTGGACCAGAGCGCCGGTGATGGCGATGGAGCCTTCCAGGGCGTAGATGCAGGGGCCGTCCCCGAATTGATAGGCCACGGTGGTCAGCAGGCCGCTCTTGGAAGGGACGATGTTCGTGCCGGTGTTGAGAAGGAGGAAACAGCCGGTGCCGTAAGTGTTCTTGGCCATCCCGACATCCAGGCCGGCCTGGCCGACCAGAGCCGCCTGCTGATCCCCCAGGTCCCCGCACACCGGCACCTCCGCCCCGAACAGCCCGCTCTTCGGCGTCTTCCCGTAGAGGCGGGGGTCCGAGGACGGGCGGATCTGGGGGAGCATCTGGCGCGGGATCCGATGGATCTTCAGGAGGTCATCGTCCCAGTCCAGGGTGCGCAGGTTCATCAACATCGTCCGGCTGGCGTTGGAGACATCGGTGACGTGGGCGCCCCCGTCCGGCCCGCCGGTCAGCCACCAGATCAGCCAGGTATCGATGTTGCCGAAGAGGGCCTCCCCCTTCTCCGCGTCCTCCCGCACCCCGGGGACGTTGTCCAGGATCCACTGGAGCTTGGGGCCGGAGAAGTAGGTGGCGATGGGGAGGCCGGTCTTCTCCCGATACATGGCCTCGTAGCCCTCGCGCTGGAGCTGGGCGCAGATGGGGGCCGTGCGGGTGTCCTGCCAGACGATGGCGTTGTAATACGGCTTCCCGGTGCGCTTGTTCCAGACGATGGTGGTCTCCCGCTGGTTGGTCACCCCGATGGCGGCGATGTCCGCCCCGCTGATCCCGGCCTTGGCCAGGGCGTTCTGGACCACCTCCTGGGTGCGCTCCCAGATCTCCATCGGGTTGTGCTCGACCCAGCCGGGCTGGGGGTAGATCTGCTCATGCTCCTTCTGGTCCCATGCCACCACGTTGCTCTCGTGGTCGAAGATCATGGCCCGCGTGCTGGTCGTCCCCTGGTCGATGGCCATCACATATTTCGCCATGGCAAACCTCCTTGTGGCAGATGGATGGGATGTGCCCTACGTGACGTGGCCCCAGGTGTCCGCGGCCGCCTTCAGGATCAGGTAAGAGGAGGTGGCGCCGGGGTCCTGGTGGCCAGCAGAGCGCTCCCCGAGGTAGCTGGCCCGCCCTTTACGGGCCACCATGGGGATGGTAGCCTTCATCCCCTGCTCGGCGGCCTCGGCCATCCGCTGCAGGGCCTTTCCAAAGGAGTCGCTGTTACGGATGGCCTCCTTGAAGGCCTCCAGGGCCGGCAGCAGGGCGTCGACCATCGTTTTGTCGCCCGGCCGGGCCTGGCCGCGGGCAATCACCCCATTGATGCCCGCCTCCAGCGCCTCGGCCCAATCCTCCGGAGTGAGCATGAGCTTGTTGGCGGTCTTCACGCCCATCTGCAGGAAGAACGTGCCGTAAAGCGGCCCGCCGGCCCCGCCCACCGTGGCCACCAGGGTCATCCCCAGGGTCTTGAGGATCGTCCCGATATCCTTATCGGCGACCGAGGGAAGCTTGGCCATGAAAGCCTTGAACCCGCGGTCCATGTTGGCGCCGTGGTCGGCGTCCCCGATCGCTGCGTCCAGCTGTGTGAGGTAATCCCGGTTCTCCTCCAGCACCGCCGCACAACGCTCCAGCCAAGCCACCACATCGTCCCGCATCACCGGCATTTTCGACGACCCTCCGTTTCAAGATCGAGTGAGGGATGGGGGAGCGCGGAACCGCTCCGCCCACCCCCCGGATTCTTTGCATTTTACATCCCCCAGCGCAGCGCCGGGGTCTTGACCGGATGATCCCACAGCTCCAGCATCTCGTCGTCGGCCCGGAGCAGGGTGATGGAGGTCCCGGCCATCTCCAGGGAGGTGATGTAGGCCCCCACCAGGTTGCGGACGATCTGGATGCCGGACTTCTCGCAGATCTCCGCGACCTTGCGGTAGACGATGTAGAGCTCGCTCAGGGGGGTGCCGCCCATGGAGTTCACCATGCAGATCACCCGGTCGCCGGCCTTGAAGGGGAGATCGTTGAGGATGGGCTCCATCAACCGCTCCACGATCTCATCGGCCTTCTTCAGGGGCTCACGATAACGGCCGGGCTCCCCGTGGATGCCGATGCCGATCTCCATCTCATCCTCGCCCAGCTCAAAGGTCGGCTTGCCCACATGGGGCACCGTGCACGAGGTCAGGGCCATCCCCATCGAGCGACCGTTCTCCGCCACCCGGCGGCCCAGGGCAGCCAGGCGCTGGAGGTCGTAGCCGCGCTCGGCGGCGGCCCCCAGGATCTTCTCCGCCAGCACGGTGGTGCCGGTGCCCCGCCGGCCCTGGGAGTAGAGGCTGCTCTCCACCGCCACGTCGTCGGCGATCAGCACGCTCTCCACCTGGTAGCCCTCGCCCCGCAGCAGATCCGCCGCCATGTCGAAGTTCATCACGTCCCCGGCGTAGTTCTTGACGATCATCAGGATCCCGGCGCCCCCGTGGACGGTCTTGGCCGCCTCATACATCTGGTCAGGGGTGGGGGAGGTGAACACCGCGCCGGGGCAGGCGGCGTCCAGCATCCCATAGCCGACGAACCCCACGTGCATCGGCTCGTGGCCGCTGCCGCCGCCGGAGATCACCGCCACCTTCCCCGGCCGGGGCGCGTCGGCGCGATAGACGTAGTTGGGGTTGAAGTGCACCTTGATCAGGTCGGGATGGGCCTTGGCCATCCCCTCCAGCGCCTCCGGGACCACATTCATCGGATCATTGATCAGCTTCTTCATGGCAACCTCCTGACGTATAGGGGAACGAGAGATCGGGGTGGAGGAGGGTTTCAATCCCCTCCCCCACCCGGCGATGCCGGCTCACATCCCCAAGGCGACAAAGAGGAAAGCACCGATCAGGCCACCCACGATGGGGCCGACCACCGGCACCCAGGCGTAGCCCCAGTCGGAGTCGCCCTTGCCCGGAATGGGCAACACCGCGTGGGCGATCCGCGGCCCGAGATCACGGGCCGGGTTGATGGCGTAGCCCGTGGGCCCGCCCAGGGAGAGGCCGATGGCCCACACCAGGAAGCCCACGAGGAGGGGCGTCCAGCCCGCAGGGAGGTCGTTCGCCACAATGGCCAAGACCCCGAAGACCAGCATGAAAGTCCCGATGACCTCGGTGATGAAGTTCAGGGGGTAATTGCGGATGTTCGGGGCGGTGCTGAACACTGCGCGCTTGAGGTCAGGATCGGGCGTCTCCGCCCAGTGGGGGTAGTAAGCCAGCCACACCAGCACCGCGCCGATGAAGGCGCCGATGAACTGCCCAACGATGTAGAGCGGGACGTCCGACCAGGGGAACTTTCCGACCGCGGCAAGGGCGATGGTCACGGCCGGGTTGATGTGGGCGCCGCTGATGCGGCCCACGGCATACACGGCCATGGCCACCGCCAAGGCCCACCCCGTGGTGATCACGATCCACCCCGAGGCCTGGCCCTTGGTCCGGCCCAGGACGACGTTGGCCACCACGCCGTCGCCCAGCAGGATGAGGATCATGGTGCCGATGATCTCTGCCACCCAGGGTGCCATGGTCGCACTCCTTTCGTTATGTCAGGGGCATGCGGACGCTGCCGCTGAGCGGAAACGCACCGATCCGGCAGGACGGACGGGCCGTCCGCGAAAACCCACCGCGTCTCCTCACGCACTCCCCTCACCCCGCTCCCCGGCGCACCTCCTCGCATCGGAATTCAGACCCATTTGTGCGATTTCTATCTTCCCAGACTCCCCGCACATGGGCAAGCGCTGGAGCCGATTTGTTTCAAACTGAAACAATCTACTATCAAAAATGTCTCAAAATGAAACAGACGGTCGGGATCGGAGGCAAGGGTGGGGTGACGGCCCGCGGGGCGCTTACGGAATTCTCAGGGAGGAGAGATATATTTATGCGTGGACGCTGACCCTGGGAATCCGGGTGCAGGAAGGAGGTGAGGGTCTATGTTGCGGCCGGATCTCGGGTGGGCGATCTTGCGCGTCCTGATCGGTTTGCTCTTCGCGGGCCACGGGGCCCAGAAGCTGTTCGGGTGGTTCGGTGGCCACGGCCTCAGCGGGACGGCAGGCTGGCTGGAGAGCTGGAACATCCGGCCGGGCCGTCTGTGGGCGTGGCTGCTGGGATTGGGGGAGTTCATCGGCGGGCTGCTGCTGGCTTTGGGCCTGGCGACGCCGTGGGCGGTCCTGCCGCTGATCGCCTCCCAGCTGGTGGCCATCGTCCGTGTGCATGCGCCGAAGGGGCTGTGGATCGATCGCGGCGGGTTTGAGTATAACCTGGTCCTGGTGGCCCTGAGCGGCTTCTTCGGGCTCTATGGGCCGGGCCGCTATAGCCTGGACGCGGCGCTGGGCCTGACCTGGCCACAGCCCCTGGCCTTCGGGGTGACTCTGATCCTCGCGGTCCTCATCGCGCTCATCGCCCTGACCGCTCCGGGCTGGGCGCCGCGACTCTTCCGGCAGGCGGCCTGAAGGGCCTTGCGGCTTTCACCTTCCGGGCGGCCGCAGGACGCGGCCGCCCGTTGTTGTTCTCGGGCGATCATCCCAGGCGAGGGCGAGCGGCCCAGATCTCGTCGAAGATCTGTGCCCCGGTCTTGCCCGTGCGGCCGCTGCGCGCCAGAGCCAGCGCCCGCCGATACCCTGCGGCCAGATCCACCCCGGTGGCCTGCTCGATCAACTCGATGGCCCGGGCCGCCTGTCGGATCACCAGACGGGGCTCCAGCCCATCCAGGTCCTCGAAGAACCATCCACAGCTGGCGAACATCCGCTGGCGGTGGACCTGGGCCTGAAGGGCCAGGAGCAGCCGCCGCTCCACGTCTGAAGGGAGGGGGCGATCGGCGAACTCCCGTAACAGGGCCGGCGCCTCCATCGCCCCCAGCACCACGTGGATGTATTCGTCCCGCAGCCGCCACGGATCGCGGATCCAGCCGTGGGCCAGATCCAGATAGGCCGCGTCGATCTCCTCCGCCAAAAGATCCATGGCCGCCCGCAGAATCGCCTTCCAGCGGGAATCCCCCGGGGTGCAGGCGCACCCTGTGCTCCAGCGCGCCAGCCCGTGGGCGCAGCTCCATGCCGTGTTCTGCAGGATCTCTATCTCCTCCATCGGCGGATGGGCCCGCAGGTATTCGGTAAGGGTCACCACCTCGTAAGCCCCCGCCGGCGGCCGGAGCAGGCGGTCCAAGAAATCGATACCCTCTCGGTGATGATGGCCAAAGGTCTCCCCATCGGTGGCCAGCAACGTGAGCGCCGTCCGCCCCCGCAGGGCCTCCGCCGCCCAGCGCTCCGCCGGCCCCAGGGAGGGCATGGCGAAGGAGACCTGGTTGGAGAGATCCCGATCGCGGACGAACACGGTGAAATAGGCGTTCGCCTCCAGGCGGATCCGATAGGGTCCCGCCCCGCGTGGGAGGGGTCCGCGCACCTGCTCGGAGGAGAGTATGGTGAAGGTCAACCCGGCCTCCGCCAGCACCTCCAGGGTGGCCAGGTCCACGGCCATCTCGGGCAGCCACATCCCCCGGGGATGCCGGCCGAAACGGTGCTGGAAGGATTGGATCCCCCAGTAGACCTGGGTGACCTTATCGCGGCGCCGGGCCAGGGGGAGAATGGTGTGATGCGCGGACTGGGCGATGGCGTTGCCCACCCCCCGGGCCACGTTCACGCGGTCCGCCTCCAGGATCCGACGGTAAGTCTCCGGGGCATGGCGGGCCAGCCAGCCGATGAGGGTCGGCCCGACGTTGAAGCTGATCCGCTCGAACAGGCAGCGCTCCGCCAGGGGGCGATAGCATTCCGCCGTGATCTTCTCGTTGAAATCGTGATACGGCGCGGCGCCGGGCTCGGGCGGCACCTCCCCGGTCCACGGATCCTCCCGGGGGGGCTGATAGAAATGCCCGTGCACGGCCAGCGCGGGACGGGATTCCCCCAACGGTCACCTCCTCGGGCGTTCAGAACTCGGTCACGCCGGTGAAGGTGAAGGCCTCCAGCAGCAAGGCGGGCACACAGGTGAAGCCGAAGCCCTCCGAGAGCAACCAGCGCTCCTTCCCCACCGCGCGCACCCCGGCCAGGGCAGGCACATACCCCTGGGTGAACCGCAGGTTGCGGACCGGATAGGCGATCTCCCCCTTCTCGATCCAGAACACGCCGTCCCGCGTCATGCCGGTCAGCACGCAGTCCCGCGGGTGCACCAGCCGGGTATACCAGAACCGGGTGATGTAAAGGCCTCGATCCACCTGCCGGACCATCTCCTCGAGGGTGGCCTCGCCGGGGGCCATGAACAAGTGGAGCGGGATGGGGCCCAGGCTGGCGGTCTGCAGACGGGCGCGGGGCAGGGCGTGGCCGGTGGACCGTCGGCCTTCTCGAGCGGCGGTGACCGTGTCATACACCGGCCCCTGAGGGACCCCGCGCTCGACGATGATCACCCGCTGCCGGGGCACCCCTTCGAAGTCGAAAGGCAGGGGCAGCCCCGTCGGATCCCGGCCGTCATCCCAGATGGTGATCTGGGGAGACATCACCGGGCGGCCGATGCGATCGTTCATCCACGAGCGGCCCTCCTGGACGGCCAGGGCGCCGGCGCCCGCGTAGCCCAGCCAGGAGAGGATGTCCTCCACAGCGTAGGGCTCCAGGACCACGGGATACACCCCGGGTTCGATGGGTCGAGGGTTCCGGCTCCGCAGGGCCCGCTCAATGGCCGAACGGCCCAGCGCTTCCACATCGAGATCGGCGAGGCGCCAGGCGGCGCGGTGGGCGTAGCCGGATCCATCCTCGCTCATCACTACCGTGCTGAAGTGGGTCTCGGTGCCGGCGTGATAGGCGAACACCCCTTTGGAGTTGGCCACCGCCAGCTCATACACCCCGGTGGAGAGGGCCCCCGCCGCGTTCACGCCCATGGATTCCGCCAGCCGGCAGACGACGCCAACGGCCCGCGCCCGCCACTCGGGCGTGGCCTCCGCCACCGCCTCGTCGAAGGCGGCCACCGGCTCGATGGGCTGGGGCTCCGGCAGGCCCGGGAACTCCGGGTTCTCCGGTTGCAGCCGGGCGAGGGCCACGGCCTCTTCGATGGCCTGCCCCAGGGCCTCCTCCGTCAGGCGGTTGGTGACCGCGGCGCCCACCCGCTTCCCGAGGACTACCCGCACGGCGATCTCCGTGTTGACCTCGGCCACGTTCTGGTGGATGACGTTGTTGGCGAAACGGGTGAGGGCGCTGTCGTGGGCCTCCAGCACGATCTCCGTCTCGTCGGCCGGGGAGGCTCGCAACGCCTTCCCCAGGATCTCCCGGATGACCGATTCGCCCAGCATCGTTCGGCTCCTCAAAGGGGAAAATGGGAGACTGCGCAGCCGTTCATTTCCGACTGAACACCCGCACGTTCCGGAAGCGGGCGGGGGCGGCCCCGTGGCCGGTGTGGGCCAGCTGGGAGGGTTGCCCCTTGCCACAGTTCGGCGTCCCCCAGATCACCCAGTGGTCCGCGTTGCACACCGCATCACAGGAGCGCCAGAACTCCGGCGTGATCCCAGTGTAGATCGGGTTCTTGAGCATGCGGGTGAGCTTCCCTCCTTTGATCTCCCAGGCGATCTCGCAGCCGAACTGGAAGTTGAGCCGCTTGTCGTCGATGCTCCAGGAGCGGTTGGTGTCCATGAAGATCCCTTCATCGGTGTCGGCGATCAGATCCTCCAGCCGCCAAGCTCCCGGGAGCAGGTTCACGTTGGTCATCCGGATCAGGGGGATGCGGTTCCAGCCCGAGGCCCGCATGGTGCCATTGGAGAGGCCGGTGACGTAAGGGGAGGGGCCCAGGAGCTTGAGCAGCTGACGGGCCGTCTCCCGGGAGGTCATGTAGCCGATGAAAAGGCCCTCCTTCACGATATCCACCCGCTGCGCGGGCACCCCCTCATCGTCCCACCCGAAAGTGCCCAGGCCCCCGGGGAGGGTGGCGTCGGCGGTGATGTTCACCACCTCGGAGCCGTAGCGGAACGTCCCCAGCTTCTCCGGAGTGAGGAAGGAAGTGCCCGCATAGGCGGCCTCGGTCCCGAACACCCGGTCCAGCTCGATGGGATGGCCACACGATTCGTGGATCTGAAGGGCCACCTGGGAGCCGCCCAGGATCACCGTGGTCACCGTCTCCGGACACGGGTCGGCGGTGAGGAGGGCCACCGCCTCCTCCGCGATGCGCGGGGCGTTCCCGGGCAGGTTACACTCTTCGATGAACTCCCAGCCCCGGGTCATCTGGTGGCGCCCCACCGAGTTGGGGTAGGAGCGGCGCTGCACTTCATCGGGACCCACGGCGGTCGCCTCGATGCCGCAGCCCGACTCAATGATCTCCTGTTCGATCCAGGAGCCTTCGGTGCTGGCAAAGGTCTTGCGCTCGCGGATGAACACCATCTCCGCTTCGGTGGCGGCGATCCCTCGGACGGCCCGCATGGCTGCGTCAGCGGCGAGCAGGATCTCCAGCTTCTTCTCCAGGGGGACGGTGAAGGGATCGATCTGCACCGGGGTCCGATAGGTCCCGCGCTGGACCACCGGCGGGCCGATGTCCACGTCCTCTTTCTTGAAGAGGGCGCTGGCCCGGGCGATCTGAACGGCCCGGTCGGCCACGCGCTCCGCCTCCTCCAGGGTGAGACGGGCGCTGGAGGCGAAGCCCCACGCGCCGTCGGCGATCACCCGCACCCCGAAGCCCATATCCTCGATCTGGCTGATGCCCTGCACGACGCCGTTGCGGACCAGGAGGGATTGCTCGATGCGGTGGACCAGGCGGACGTCCGCATAGGTCGCGCCGCGCAGCTGGGCCACGTTCAACGCACGCTCCAGGATCTCCTTCACGGCTGCCTCCTGAATGGATCTTGCCCGGCTGGGAAGTGCGCGACGGCCCACCCTTGTCGCGCCCTCTGGAACAGAATTGCGCTCCCATTATACCCGGCAGGGGGGCGCACGGCGCGGTTCTATGGAGACTGGGGAACCTCCTCGGCCGGGATTTGGATCAGCCTCCCCGCTCGGAGGACGCCGAACAGGGCCAGGGGGAGGAGCAGACCGGCGACCTGCAGGGGGCGAGCCGGATGAAAGGAGAACAGGAGCCCGGCGAGGGGGGCAGCCAGCGCCAGCGCCAGGCTACGAGCGGTGTGAAGAAGGGCCGCGGCGGTCGCCTGGGTCTCCGAAGGGGTCAGACGCAGGATCCGCGCGGCGGCCAGGGAGTAAGCGGCATATGCACCCCCCACCAAGATCATTGCCGCACCCACGAGGGGGAAGGCATGGAATCCCACGAGGAGCAGCCCCATTCCGATCCCAGCCAGCCCCCATGCGGCTGCCAGTCCCAGTGGCCGCGCCCGGCCCTGATCCCACCGCCCCAACGCCGGGCCCAGCAGGATGGTCCCCAGGGCCTGCAGGGAAGCGAACAGCCCCAAATGGGACTTGGACCATCCCCCCGCCTGTTGCAAGAAGTTCGGCAGCAGGATCAGGCCCACCTGCCCCACGGTGAACAACGCGAGCAGCGCCAGCCCGAAACGCCAGGGGATCCGCCGCCAGGATCCCAAGCGGCGGCCCTGCCCATGAGGATCCGGTGGGGGGTCCATGGGGAGGAGCAGCGCTGCGACGGTGGAGAGGGCAAAGAGGCCGGCGCTGAGGAGCAAAACCGGGCGCATCCCGACTCGCTGGGCCAGCCATCCGCCCAGGGCGGGCGTCAGCAACCCTCCTACGGCATAACCGGCGCTCAGGAGGGGGAAGGCCCGCTCCAGCGGGATCGGGCCGGCCATGCGCGCCACATACGCATGGATCACCGGCAGGCAATAGCCGGACATCAGATAGAGGGTCAGGCCGGGAAACAGGGCCCACCAGGTGGTCGCCCCGGCCATCAGGAGGATCCCGATCAGCCCGGCGAACCACCCGCCCAACATCAGCGGCTTGCGCCGGGTTCGATCCGCCAGCCATCCCACCGGCAAATAGGTAAGGGTCAGGGCCAGCTCCCCGACGCCGAAGGCCAGCCCGACCTGAGCGGGAGTGGCCCCCAGCTCCTGCACGTAGACTGGGAGCAGATAGAAGAACAACCCCTCCCCCACCGCCCAGAGGATCTCCGAAAGCAACATCAGGCGGATCATCGAGCGGGGATGGAAGGCGACCTCTTCGATGGATGGCATCGTCATCAGCGCGGCTCGCTCTCTGATCGGATCCGCAGGGCCATCCGGTAGACCGCGTCCCGGGGCCATCCGGAGGCCCGGGCCACCTCCCGGGCCGCCTGGGCGGGGGTGCGGCCGCTGCGCAACAGCGCCTCCAGCCGGGCGCGCACCTCTTCCTCCTCCCATTGGGAAACCTCCTCCGGTGCCCCGGCGATGACCAGGGTGAACTCCCCCCGAGGCTCCACTTCGGTGAAATGCGCCAGGAGCTCCCGCGCCGTCCCACGGCGGACCTCCTCGTGGATCTTGGTGAGCTCCCGGGCAACGGCCATCGGGCGGTCGCCCAAGATCTCCAGGATGTCCCGGAGGGCCTCGCGGAGGCGATGGGGCGTCTCAAAGGCCACCAGGGTCCACGGGAGGGCAGCCACCTGGGCCAGCAGCCGGCGACGTTCGCCGGGCTTGCGGGGCAAAAAGCCCAAGAAGAGGAAACGATCCGCCGGCAGCCCGGAGACCACCAGGGCGGTCACCGGGGCGGAGGGCCCGGGGATCGGCACCACCGGGAACCCGCGCTCCAGAGCGGCCCGGATCAGGACGTAGCCGGGGTCCGAGAGGCCGGGCATCCCCGCCTCGGAGACCAAGGCCACATCCCCCTGGGCCAGGGCCTCCAGGATCTGGGGGATGCGGGCCGCCTCGTTGTGCTCGAAGTAACTGATCATCGGCTTCTCGATGCCGTAGCGGCTCAGGAGGATACGGGTCTTGCGGGTGTCTTCGGCGGCGATCAGGGCGCACTCCCGCAACACCCGCAACGCCCGCAGGGTGATGTCCTCCAGGTTCCCGATGGGAGTGCCCACCACATACAACGTGCCCATCGCATCTCCATGCCAGGATCCTTATCCGAAACCCGATGGATCGATGCCCGCTTCATGTTACATCGGGCAGGCATCCGCCCCGGAGAACCACACATGGGGTGCGGCGACGGGGGAACCCTCAGGATGGGATTTAACGGGCGATGGTCGGAAGAAACACCCGCCAGGGGACCGCCGTGATGACCACCTCGCGCTCCCACACGCCTCCCCACGCATCCTCGGCCCGCAGGACGAGACGCCGGGGATCCGGCTCCAGCGTCAGAGGCGCCCCGAGGGCGATAACCCGCAGCAGCTCCCCGGTGCCCAGCGTCCCGGACCACACGCCGCTGCCCGGGGAAGGCTGAGGCAGATCGCTTCCATCCGTCCAGAAGCGCGGATCCTTCCAGCCTATGGGCAGGGTGAGCGTGAGCGCCAGGGAGAGATCTCCGGATGGCTGGAGCGTCCAGGATCCGGCGTAGGCCTGTCCCGAAGGAGCAATGGGACCTCCTGCAAAAGCGATAGAGAGATCCGAGGCCCCTACGCCAACCGGGAGGATCTGCCGCAGGGGCCAGTGCCCGTCGGTGCCCTCCAGCGTCAAAGGCGCCCACCCGGAGGGCCCCTCTAGGATCATCGAGGCGGTGAGCACCGCTGGAGGAAGGACCCGGCCCTGCCATCCGGGAAGCGCTGGGTCTAAGGTCCACCCGGGCGATTGCTCTGGATCCCGGATAGTCCATGGTGGAGGCACCTGCAGGCGGAGGGCGATCGAAAGCCCTTCGGTATGGGTCACGAAGACGGCGATCTGCCGCCGGGCCTCAGCGGGCGCGATCCGAGGGACGACCTCCAGCCTCGTCTCCCCCATGGGCCCCAGCCCGGAGAGCACATGGCGCATCACGGCTGCCTGCAACGGCTCGGGCGCTCCCTCCAGGCCGAGGGTGGAGAAAACCAGATGCCCCGCCCCCTCTGAGCGGGTCAGGGCGATCGGCCGGCCGTGCGCGCCACGCCAGAGCGGTCGGGCATCGGGGGCCGGCTCCAGGGCGTCGGTCCAGTTGGGGTAGGGGAGCGCGATCTCCCAGCGGGGGAGCCCCTGGCCGATGGGAGAGAGGGGGCTGGGGAGGGCCACCGTTGTGGTGAGCCCCTCGTCATGAGCCCTCACCCCCAGGGCACGGGCGAACGCCCAGGATCGCCCGCCGTCGAGCAGCGAATACAGGTAGTCCTGCGAGAAGAAGGCTAAGCGCCCGCCCCTTTGCACATACGTTAGCAGCCGCGCTTCCTCCGTCGGCGAGAGAGGATCATACCAGTCGTAGCCGGTGAACCAGATCACCCCCTCGTAGCGCGCCAGATCCCCCTCCGATGGGGATCCCTGTCCGAAGAAGCCGGTGACCCGCCAGCGATCAAAGGAGATGCCGGCCGCCGTCAGGGCCCGGCGATAAGCCTCCCCCACCTCATACCAACGATCGTCCTCCACCAGCAGCAGCCGGGCAGGCGTTTTGAGTTGCCACACGCCGGAGGCGGAGAGGGTGGGGGAGAGCGTGGAATGGGCGGTGACCGTGATCCGGGCCTCTGCATCCCGGGGGAGCCCGGCGGGGACGTCCACGGTCAGCGTGAGAACCCCTGCGGCGCAGGGGGCCAGGGTCATCGTCTCGGGCGTGAGCGTCACCGGCCAGCCGGTCCCTTCTACCTCCAACCGTATGGTATCGGTGGCCACCTCGCTCAGGTTCTGGAGGGTGGCGGTGAAGAGGACCTGGGTGGCGGTGGGTACCACGCGCTCGGTATAGGCCGGATCCCACCGCAGGCCGGCGGGAGACGGTGGGGCGGTGAGAGCCCGGAGCGAGCGCTCCAGGATCTCCCCCCGCATTCCCGGATCCGGGATCCCCTCCAGGCCGAAGGCGAAGACCAGCCCGCGATGGGGGCGGCACAGGCCCACGGCGGTCACGGCCCCCCCGTCGTCCAGGTAGCGCATCGGCTGATCGGTCAGCGGGTCAGTGGGGGCGATCTCATCCGGGAAGCGCTGGTTTTGGGCGCCGCCTTCCCCGCGAATGTCCACCACCAGCCCGTCGAACGGCCCTCCCAGCGCTCCGGTCACCGTGAAGATCCCGCTGGAGTCCCGCACATATCGGGTCCCCAGCATCCTTCGCAGATACGGCGCGTAGAAGAACCCGTTCCCCCCATCGTCCCAGAAGGCCACGTCCTGGCCGCTCACCAGCAGGCGGCCGCCCTGGCCCAGGAAGAAAGTCAGCGCGCGGTCCGCGCCGATGTAACCGGGGGAGTCGAAAGGCGAGGACCAGACCACCACCTCGTAAGCCGTGAGGGTGGCGGTGGGCGGCGGGATCGGTGGGTAGGTCACCCGATATTCATCGTAGGACCACGCCTGGGCATCGAGGGCCTGCCGGTAAAAGAAGAGGACGGACTCGTTATACCAGGCCCCGGAGTCCACCAGCAGGACGCGGGGCATGCGCGGCATGGTGAGGATGCGGGTGGTGGTGATCCCGGCCGCGATCTCCACCGTGTCCGTCACCACCCGATGGCCCAGCGCCCGCAGGCGCAGGAGATAAGCGCCGATGGGCATGGAGAGGGTGAACGGGGAAGCAGACTGGGTAAGGGAAACGGGAGTCCCTACCAGGGAGAGAGAAGGGTCCCGAACCGGGACGCCGTGCTCATCGACGGCGTGGACGATCAGGGAGCCCCGGGGGAGAGGATCCAGCCGGAAATCCAGGGAGCGGGTGATCCCCTGAAGGATCTGGATCCCGAAGACCTGGGCCGGGGCGTAGCCGAAGGCGGAGGCGGTGACATCGTAGGTGGAGGCCCGGAGGAAGAGCCGGTAACGCCCCGCCGAATCGCTCTCCCGGGAGACCTGGAACCGCCCGTCCCGGGCGCGGGCGGTCACCGCAGCCCCGGCGATCGGGCGGCCCTCGGGATCCTGAACGGTGCCCTCCAGAAGGCCGCTCTCCACCACCACACTGAGGGCCTCCATCGCGTTCACCAATCCCCACCCGCTATCGAAATTCGGGACGGTGGTGGTGAGGGGCGTCGCGGTGCGGGTCAGGATCTCCGCGATCTGCAGAGGGGAGAGCTCCGGCCGGGCGGCCTTGAGCAAGGCGGCCACGCCGGCAGCGTGGGGCGCGGCCATCGAGGTCCCGCTGAGCTCCCCATAGGTCCCGCCGGGGAGGGCGGAGCGAACCCGGACCCCGGGGGCTACGACGTGGGGACGGACCTCCCCCCAGGGGGAGGGGCCCCGGCTGGAGAACAGGGCGACCTGGCCCTCGGCGTCCACCGCGCCCACCGCGAAGGCCCCCGGGAGGCTGGCGGGGGAGGCGATGGAGCCGAGCCCGGGGCCCTGATTGCCGGCGCTGAAGACCGCAAAGATCCCGGCCGCCTGCAGGGCCGCCAGATCCTCCATGAAGGTGGTATCCCAGCCGTCGGGGTTCCCCCACGAGTTGTTCACGATGTCGGGAGCCAGAGCCGGATCCCCCTCCGGCGCCAGGATCCACTGGAAGGCGGCGTGGATCCACGAGTCGTAGGCGTAACCCTGGGCGTCGAAAGCCCGCGCGGCGATCCAGCGGGCGCCGGGGGCGACGCCGGTCCCCTCGCCCACCATCAGGCCCATGGTGTGCGTGCCGTGGCCGTTGGCGTCCACCGGATAGAGCGCGCCGGCTCCGGTGGCGTCGAACCAGTTCCCCGCATGACGATGGAGGCCCCGGGCGTCGTAACCCCGATACGCCCGATGCAGGGCCGGATGCAGCCAGTCCACCCCGGTGTCGATGTTCGCCACCACCACGCCGGTGCCGGTGATGGCGAAGGCCGCCCACGCCTCCGGCGCGCGCACCATGTCCAGATTCCACGGCGTTGAAAGCGGATCGGGGGTCTCCCGGAGGGGAGCGGTGACAATCCAGCGCCGGAAGCGATCCTCGCGGATCTGCCGGACGCCGGGCTCCCGGGCAAGGGCGAGCAGCATGCGGGGAGAGATCCGGGCGGCGATCTGATTCGGGAGCCAGAGCAGGCGGACCCCCTCCACCTCGCCGGCCCCCTCAGCCTCTCGGAGGCGCCGGAGAAGCGGGGCTCCGGCCGCTTCCGCCCGGGCGCGCAGGCGGGCGACCAGGCGTGCGCGTCGCTCCACAGCCGGCCGATCTGCACTGGCCTCCGCGGCCGCCGCCTCGCCGGGCGAGGCCCCCTCCAGCTGGATCAGGACAGGGATCTTCTCTTCGGGACGGGCCCGGAGCAGCCGCCTCGCCAGAGCGGGATGCAAGGTCGGGATTCCCGGGATGAGGGACGAAGGCGGAGGACGATGGGCGGCGAGGGGATGTGGGGAGGGGAGCAGCGCCAGCGCGAGGGAGAGGATCCCCAACGCGCTCAGAAGCCTGCGAAGCGACCGGCCAGCGCCTGCAGGCGCCGGAGCGTGTCCCGCCACTGGATCTCGGAGAGACCCAGCTTCCGGCGCAGGTCTTCCGGATCCATCCCCCGGATGAAATCCTGCAACGCGCATGTCCACCGCAGGGTCTCAAAGGAGAGGTGCGCCATCCCGGCCCGACGGGCCACATCGTCCAGCACGTATTCTAAGTTCCGGGGCGTCCACGGGAAAACCCGACCTTCGATGCGATATTGCCGGAGATACTCCCGGAACAGCTCCGGCCACTCCGGCGGGAGCGGGAGCCGGCGCTCCTTATGGCGATAGCGAGGATGGGCGTAACGGATCCAGACCGCCGGCTCGCGGAGATCGAAATGCTCCAGGCGCAGGGCAACCACCTCGCTTTTCTTCAGGCCGGTGTGGAGGAGCAGGGTGAGCAGCGTGAGGGGACGAGCATCCCCTTCCCGACGGAATCCCTCCGCCGCCTCCTGGACGGCCCGGACCTGCTCCGGGGTCAGCACTTCCGGGAGGGATTCGACAGCCTCGGGGTAAACCAGGGCCTCGGCGGGGTTGGCTGGCAGGACGCCGAGATCCTCATGGAGCCAGCGGAAGAAGGCCTTCACCGCGGTGATGCGCCGCCGCAGGGACTTGGGCGTGCACGGGACCCCGCGCCGATGGCGAAGCCAGTCCACGAAATCCTGCAGATCCCGCAGCCCGATGGTCCCCACGGGGCGGTCTTCGCCCAGGCATTGCCCCAGCAGGCGGAGATCGTGGGTGAAGAAATACACCGTGTGCCGGGAGTAATCCCCGCCCTTCAGGTGATCCGCGAAGGCCTGTCGGGCCCGGGCGAGGGGGGTCTCCGGCGTCAGCTCGGAACGGGCTCTGAACTCAAACAAGCTGGGCTGATGCGCCATTGGCCTCACCGGTGGCTGAGGGAATGAACCTTCTCCCGCCGCTCCACGACCCACGAGGCCAGCCCGCTGACCAAGAGGGTCAGAAGCACGATGGCCAGCGAGAGGGCAGGCGGGATGTGGACGTAATCCGAAAGCAGCATCTTGAGCCCGATATAGGTCAGGATCACAGAGAGGCCGTAGTGGAGATAACGCAGGCGCTGGATCAGGCCGGACAGGACAAAGTAAAGGGCCCGCAGCCCCAGGATGGCGAAGATATTCGAGGTGTAGGCGATGAACAGCTCGGGAGTGATGGCCAGCACCGCCGGCACGGAGTCCACGGCGAACATCAGGTCGGTGCTCTCCACCACCAGCAGGGTCAGCAGCAACGGCGTAGCCATCCACCGGCGCCCCTCCCGGATAAAGAAACGCTGTCCATGGAAGGTCGGGGTGATGGGCAGGAAGCGACGGGCGAAGCGGAGGACGGGGTTGCGCTCCGGGCGCACTTCTTCCTCTTCACTGCGCAGGGCCAGCCGGATCCCCGTGTAGATCAGAAAGGCGCCGAAGAGATAGACGGCCGGATGGAAGGCCTTGAGCAGCTGAACGCCGGCGAAGATGAAAGCGGCCCGCATCAGAACAGCGCCCAGGATCCCCCAGAAGAGCACGCGGTGCTGATAGGCCGGCGGGACGCCAAAGTAGGCGAAGATCACGGCGAAGACGAAGAGGTTGTCGGCGCTGAGGGATTTCTCCACCAGGTAGGCGGTGAGGAAGTGGAGAGCGGGTTCGTGGCCCCAGGCCAGCAGGATCAGGGCGTTGAAGGCCAGGGCCACAGCGATCCAGACCACGCTCCAGATCATCGCTTCTTTTAACCTCACCTCGTGGGCGTTCCGGTGAAACACCCCGAGGTCCAGAGCCAGCATGACCGCTACGATCAAGTGAAAGAAGATCCACGCCCAGAGCGGGAACTCCATCGGCTCGCCTCATCCATTCAGGTTCAGATGTTACGTATCACGTCACCGCTTCACCGATCAAGAGGGTTCGGTAGTTGCTTCAACAGATGGTGTTGTTAGGACCACCTCAAATTGGACCTTATCTCCCAACATCTCCGAAGCATCCAATACCTCGATCCCTATCAATTTTCCATCGCGGCTGAAATCAGCATACACACCCGGAACCACGATCTCTGTCCGGGCTGCCTTCTCCCCAGGATCGCCAAACCAGATGTAAAGCAAATCTCGAGCCGGATCGTATTCAATCTTCATTTATTCCTCCCTCCTCAGGAAGCCCTTTCCATATCTGGCGATCGCCGTCAGAAGCACAATGCCCTCCGGGGTTAACTTGTAGTATACCCTGACCTCCTTTTCCTCAAAGTATTGGCCTTCCCATTCCCTCCCGTAAGGGAACACCAGCACCCTTCCCCATGTCCCTGGTTTCGCATCGGGAGCCTCCCATCCTTCATTCATAACACGCTCGATCTCCTCCAGGGTGAGGCCCCGTTGATGCATGCGCGTCCGCAAGTGGGGATGAAGGTGCGCCTCGGTAATTCGGAGCCTCCGTTCACCTTGCGCCTCGCCCCCGCTCACAGCAGAGTCGCCTCCTTTGAGGGGGCGAGCCGATCGCCCCCAAGGAGTGATAACTCTATATCTCTGCGGCTGAGCCTACCCCACCCGCCCGCGTCGCCCCCATCGGCCCATATCCGGCGCCATCGGGGTTGTCCCTCCTGGGCCTTCTCCAGAACCGATCGGGCTCCCTCCCGATCCGGGATATCCGCCATATGCACCTCCACGGCCAGGACCAGGCCCAGGGGGTTGACCCGCAAAGGCCCCTTTCGTCCTTTCACCTGCTTGCCGGCATCACAACCTCGAGGCCCTCTTTTTCCGTTGTCTTCACCGACGGGCTATCCAGAATGTCCGCTTCCGGCTCCTTCCTTTGTCGAAAATTAAGCGGGCCAGCGCCCTTACGGCCCACCCCATAAGGATTATCGCCCCGATGAGGAAAAGGGTCGAAAAGAAAAGGAGCGGGTGTGAGGCAAGGAGCATGCCCGCTGTGGTCTGCAACATGGCCCGCATGGCCGCGCCCAGCGCGGTCAACCCGCTGAAGGGGAGGACGGGCATCCCGCTCATCCCGGCGGGGATGGCGATCCCGCTGCGCAACCCGGGGATCAGATGGGCGGCGAGCAGGATAGGAGCCCCGTAGCGCCGGAACAGCAGAAGAGCGCGGTCGACCTCCGCCTCCCGGATCCCCAGCCAGCGCCCATAGCGGCGAACCGCGCGGCGGACCACAGGCTCGCCCCGTCGCCCGAAGGCGTAGAGGATCAGGGCGCCGACCACGGTGCCGGCGGTGGCGGCGAGGATGACCCCTTCCGGTCTCAGGACGCCGCCGGCGGCCGCCACCCCCGCCGCCGGCACCAGAAGATCCGAAGGCAGGGGCGGGAAGACCACCTCCACCACCGCAGCCAGGAAGATCCCTCCATACCCCAGCTCCGCCATCACCAATTCGATCAGCGCCCGAACCCGACTTGTCCCCTCTCCCAGCATCCGGTCCGCCTCCGTTCTGGATCAGCCGTCCAGGGATCCCAGCAGCCCCCGGCGCTCGACCCACTTCACCAGCTCCAGCACCGGCACCACCGTGGCTGCCGCCATCAGGACGATGGCCCAATCGATCGGCGGGAGGCTGTAGATCCCGAACAGATCCCGCAGGAAGGGCACGTAGATCAACATCAACAGCATCGTCGTCTCCCAGAGGATCGCCCGGTTCAGCCAGCGGTTCGCGAAGGGCTGTCGCAGGATCGAGTGTCGGTCCGAACGGAAGTTGTAGGCCTTGAAGAACTGGATCAGGACCAGGGAGACGAAGGCCATGGTCATGGCCTCCTGCAGGCTCCGGCCGGAGGAGAGGGCCCAGGCGAACAGGGAGAGGTTGACCAGGGCGGACCAGAGGCCTCCGGCCAGCATCAACAGCACCACGGGCCGGGTGAAGAGGCCGCTGCGGGGGTTGCGGGGCGGCCGACGCATCAAATCCGGCTCCGGCGGGTCCACCGAGAGGGCCAGCGCGGGCAGGCCGTCGGTGGCCAGGTTCACATACAGGATCTGGGCCGCGCTGAGGGGTGGGGGGAGCCCGGCCAGGGAGGCCAGAGCCATCAGGAGGATCTCCCCCACGTTCGAGGAGAGCAGATACATCAGGTATTTCTTGATGTTGGAGAAGATCGCCCGGCCCTCCTCCACGGCCGCCACGATGGAAGCGAAGTTGTCATCCAGCAGCACCATCGCCGCGGCCTCTTTGGAGACATCCGTGCCGGTGATCCCCATGGCGATGCCGATGTCGGCTCTCTTCAGAGCAGGGGCATCGTTGACCCCATCCCCAGTCATTGCCACGATGTGGCCTTTCTTCTGGAGGGCGGTGACCACCCGGAACTTATGGGCCGGCGACACCCGGGCGTAGACGTCGATCCCCTCTAACTGCCTCTCGAACTCCTCATCGCTCATGCGATCCAGCTCCGCCCCGGTGACGACCCGGCCGTCCCGGAGGAGGCCGAGCTCTCGCGCGATGGCCTGGGCCGTCAGCGGGTGATCCCCGGTGATCATCACCACCCGGATGCCGGCCTCCCGGCACACCTGGATGGCCTGCTTCGCCTCGGGACGCGGCGGGTCGATCATCCCCACCAGGCCCAGGAAGACCATCCCCTCCTCAGCGTCCTCCGGAAGGGCCTGGGGCTTGTCCGCCACCCCCAGCACCCGGAGCGCCTCCCCGGCCATCGCCCGGGCGGCCTCCAGGATTTGCTCCCGATCCGAAGGGGTGAGGGGCCGTTCGCCTTTCTCCGTGAGCAGAAAGCGGCAGCTCTCCAGGATCACCTCGGGGGCTCCCTTGGAAGCTGCGAACAGATCCTCCGAGCCCCGGTTCAGGGTGGTCATCCGCTTGCGCTCCGAGGTGAAGGGGATCTCGTGGACACGAGGATAACGGCGGTTCAGCTCCTCCGGGTCCAGCCCGGCCTTCATCGCCGCGACCAAGAGAGCCCGCTCCGTGGGATCCCCCTGTCCCTGCCAGGTGCCATCCGCGCCCCGACGGAGGCGGGCATCGGAGGCCAGCGCCGCCGCCCGAAGAAGCCGGCGCACCGCCTCGGAAGGCGCCACGGGTTGCCCGTCCACCCGAAACTCCCCCGCCGGCTCGTATCCGCTTCCGGTGACCTCCCAGAACCGCCCGCAGACGAAGAGGCGCCGCACCGTCATCTCGTTCCGGGTGAGGGTGCCGGTTTTGTCCGTGCAGATAACATCGGTGCTCCCCAGGGTCTCCACCGCCGGCAGCCGCCGGATCAGGGCGTTGCGCCGGACCATCCGCTGCACCCCCAGGGCCAGGGAGATGGTCACCACCGCCGGCAGGGCCTCCGGGACCACGGCCACGGCCAGGGCCAGGCCGAAGATCAGCATCTCCAGCCACGGCTGGCCCCGCAGCAGACCCAGGGCCACGATGAGGGCCACCACCCCCAGGGCGGCCCGGGCCAGCGCCTTTCCCACTCGATCCAGGTTCTCCTGCAGCGGCGTCCGCTCCTCCTGGATCGTCTGCAACATCCGGGCGATGGCCCCGAACTCCGTCCGCATCCCGGTGGCGACCACGAGCCCCTGGCCCCGCCCATACGTCACCACCGTCCCCGCATAGGCCATGTTCCGCCGATCCCCGATCGGGAGCGCAGGATCCGGGATCGCCGCCGTGTGTTTCTCCACCGGCACCGACTCGCCGGTCAGGACGGCCTCATCGATCTGGAGGTTGACCGCCTCGATCAGCCGCAGGTCCGCCGGCACCCGATCCCCGGCGTGGAGGACCACCACGTCCCCCGGCACCAGCTCCCGCGCGGGGATCCGCTCCTCCACCCCCTCCCGGAGGACGGTGGCCATCGGCGCGGCCATCCGGCGCAGCGCCTCCAGGGCCCGCTCCGCGCGGTATTCCTGGACGAAGCCGAGCAGGACGGACAAAAAGACGATGATCATGATGACCACTGCCTCCGTCCCATGGCCCAGGACGATGGAGAGGGCAGTGGCGGCCAGGAGGATCAGCACCAGGATGTTCTGGAACTGGGCCAAGAGGATAGCCAGGGGCGAGATACGCCGGGGGGGCTCCAGCTCGTTGGGGCCCCATTCCCGGAGCCGGCGGGCTGCCTCCTCCCGGCTCAACCCCGCCGGCCCCGCGCGCAGCCGCTGGAAACACTCCTCGACCGATAGGGTATGCCAGGGGATCCGGGGCTCGGAGGGCTGCTCCATCGACTATTCCTCCGAGCGCCGCATGCCCATGGCCAGGAAGGCGTAGTAGGCCAAGGTGGAGAGGGCCTGGGCCAGGGCTGCCACGTAGGTCAGCGCGGCCGCCCGCAGTACCTCCCGGGCCCCCGCCCGCTCCTCGGGGGTCCACAGCAGCCCGCTCGACTCCAGCAGGGCCAGGGCCCGGCGGCTGGCGTCCAGCTCCACGGGCAGCGTGACCAGGGCGAAGAGAGCGGCAGCGGAGAAGAACAGCACCCCCGCCCAGACCAGCGTCGGGCTCTGCATCAGGAAGCCGATCAGGAAGAGGATCGGGCCGAGCCAGGAGCCGAAGTTCACCGCGGGCACCAGGGCCGCCCGGGCCCGCAGCCCCCAGTAACCCTCCGCGTCCTGGAGCGCGTGCCCGATCTCATGGGCCGCTACCGCCAGGGAGGCCACCGAGGGCACGCCCGCCACGCTGGGGGAGAGCCGGAGCACCTTGCTCGAAGGATCGTAATGGTCCGTCAGGTGCCCGGGGGTTCCCTCGATGCGCACCGCATATAGACCGGCCGCCTGCAGCAGGCGCTGGGCCGCCTCCAGCCCGGTCAGTCGAGCCGGCGCCCGCAGCCACCGGTTATAGGCCGCCTGGACCTTCGCCTGAGCATACAGGCCCAACAACAGCGCCGGCATGGCGAACAGGAAGTAAAGAGGATCCCACCAGAACAGCATCGCTGCACCTCCTTTCGGTTCCCTGAAATAGGTCGGGCGGACGTTCCGCGCCCCCTCATTCTGCTAAAGAAAAAGACCTTCGACCGACGCCCGAACGCATCCGGCAAGGACGCTTTCCGGCATCGGCCGAAGGTCTCGCCGCACCCGGAGCGGGCGATGGGACCGGGGATCGGGATCTGGAGCATCCCGTGCTGACGATCCCATCACCGGGCCCGGTGGACCCGGGGGCTACTCCCCTTCCGGCCATGCCTATGTTTATCCGGAAGGGATGCCGCTGTCAAATTCGGAAGGCCGGCGCGCCGGCCTTGAAGCCATGCCCCCTTTGCGCTATGATGGGTCACCGGCACACGTGGATCGATCTGTTGCCGGGATCCCCCAACCTGGCGGAGGGATGGACTATCGGATGGAAGAGACGCGTCCCTTTTCGCTGGATTCCCGCATCTTCGTGGAGGACCGCCTCCACTTCGCCACGGTGGGGGCGGTGCGGACGGAGCAGGGATGGATCTGCATCGACACCCCGGCGGACCCGCTGCACGCCGCCTGGTGGCGGCAGGCCCTGCAGTCCATCGCCCCCATGCCCATCCTCGCCGTCATCTACACGGATGCCACCCGGGATCGGGTCATGGGCACCCCCTTCCTTCTGGAGGGGAAGCCCGCCCTGATCATCGCCCATCATCACGTGTTCGATCGGCTCCGAGGCCATGGGGAGATGGGACGCCAGCAGCTGATCGACCTCCTCATCAGCCTCGGCCAGACCGAGTCGGCGGAGCGATTGGCCCATGCCCCCCTTATGCTGCCCAATCTGACCTTCTCCGACCGTCTGGTCCTGAAGTTCGGCGCGCCGGCGGTGATCCTAGAGCACGTGGACGGGGCGTCCCCCGGGCAAATCTGGGTGCGCATCCCCGAACATAACGTGGTGTTTGTGGGAGACACCGTGACGCTGAGCACCCATCCCAACCTGGGGGAGGCAGACCTGGAGCGGTGGCTGGAGCAGCTGGAGCAGCTGCGCGCCGGCCGGGTGGCCCGTCACATCGTGCCCGGGCGGGGCCCCCTCGCTTCGCCCTCGGACATCTCCCCCCTTCTGGATTACCTGAAGGCGTTGATGCGACGGGTCCGAGCCCTGGCGGCCTCCTCGCGCAAACCCGAGCTCGGCGCTCTGATCGCCGAGTTCATGGCCTACTTCCCGGTCCCCGAATACGAGCGGGAGCGGGTCCAGCGCCGGATCCGCTCCGCCCTGGAGCGGCTGCTGGAGCTTTACGCTGCCGGCAAGAAAGCCCCGAAAGAGAAGCCCAAGGAGAAGACGGGGGCGGCCAAATCTCGCAAAAAAGGCGGCGCCCCCCGGTAAAATCCGGCGGGCTCCCCGCGCGCCCGCCTATCCCGGGCGAAAGGGCGCGCGTTGTTGCGGGTCCCCCCTTCGATGTGTTAGGATGAACGGGAACAGCAACCTCATCACGAGGTGAGCGGATGGCCTCTCCGACCCGTGAATCCCTCCCCGTGGAGGCGATGCCGGACACGCCCGTCCGCCCGGCGCGGCGCCCCGAATGGTTGAAAGTCCGGGCCCCTCAAGGCGAGACCTATGAGTTCGTGCTTCGGTTGATGCGGAGCAAGCGACTTCACACGGTCTGCGAGGAAGCCCGTTGCCCCAATATCGGGGAGTGCTGGGGACATGGCACCGCCACCTTCATGATCCTCGGAGATGTGTGCACCCGCTCCTGCCGCTTCTGCGCCGTCCGGACCGGCCGCCCCCTCTCCATCGACTGGGACGAGCCTAACCGTGTGGCCGAGGCCGTGCGGGCGATGGGCCTCTCCCATGTGGTGATCACTTCGGTGAACCGGGACGAGCTGCCCGACGGCGGGGCCACCCTCTTCGCCATGACCATCCGCCGCATCCGGGAGCGGGTCCCCGGCTGCACCGTGGAGGTCCTCACCCCGGACTTCAAAGGGTCCATCGAGGCCCTGCGCATCGTCATCGAGGCGCGGCCGGACATCTTCAACCACAACGTGGAGACCGTGCCGCGTCTCTTCAAGAAGGTGCAGCCCCAGGATCGCTATGAGTGGGCCATGGCGACCCTCTCGAACGCCAAGAAGCTGTGGCCGGAGTGCGTCACCAAGTCCGGCATCATGGTCGGGCTGGGCGAGACCTGGGAGGAGATCATCGAGGTGATGAAGGACCTGCGGGCGGTGGGGGTGGACATCCTCACCATCGGCCAGTATCTCCAGCCCTCCCGGAACCACCTCCCGGTGGAGCGGTTCTACCGGCCGGAGGAGTTCGAGGCCCTCAAACGGATCGGATATGAGCTGGGGTTCCGCTGGGTGGAGAGCGGCCCTCTGGTCCGCAGCAGCTATCGGGCGGAGGCCCAGGCCCGGGCCCTTTCCCGGGTCCCCCGACCCTGAGAAGCATGGCGGAATAAAAGCGAAGCGCCGGGGGCCGCCATCCCCGGCGCTCGGCTAAAAGGAGGAGAAGAGGTTCCGCCCGCTGCTCACTTACAGCATATCAAGTTCCCGGCCCTCAATCTGGACGCTTACCCAACGTTTGCCTGACGCTTACCCAACGCCGGACAGAGCCCCTCCCCGCTACGGGAGGGCTCCAGGGGTCTACTCTCGTTTCCCACTCTTCACCCGGACCTCTATGGGCTCTCAGAAATGAGTCCAAACATCCGCAAAAAGGGTAAGAGCTCTCGCACTGGCGCAAGAAGGCGCCCTCCCCGTTGCATCAAAAGCAAGGAGGCCTAATGGACGAAGCACCCAGCGGGGAAGGGCCTCCGCCGGGATACCCCACCGGAAGAGGATCCGCTCAGAGGTTCGAGATAAACTGAACCGGGGGGTGAAAGGGGACCGCCTCTGAGAGCCGGTAGTTTGAACCGAGGAGATGCGGATGGAAAATCGGTCCGTTCCAGCGGTGCGCACCGAGCGCCTGACCCGGGTTTACCGGGTCGCCCGCAAGCGGGGGCAGCCTCCCCAGGAGCGGGTGGCGCTGCATGAGGTCGACCTGGAGATCCATCCCGGGGAACTGTTCGGGCTGCTGGGTCCCAACGGGGCCGGGAAGACCACGCTGATCAAGATCCTCACCACGCTGCTCCTGCCCACCTCCGGGCGGGCGTGGGTCGCCGGCTACGACGTCGTGACCCAGCCCGAGGCGATCCGCCGCCGCATCAACATGGTGGCCGGCGGGGAGTCCTGCGGCTACGGGCTGCTCACCGTGCGGGAGAACCTGTGGATGTTCTCCCAGTTCTACGGCCTGGACAACCGGACCGCCCGCCGGCGCATCGAGGAGCTCCTGGAGCGGTTCGGCCTGCGGGATCGGGGGGACTCCAAGATGTCGGATCTCTCCACCGGGCTGCGGCAGAAGGTCAACATCATCCGGGGGTTCCTGACCGACCCGGAGATCCTGTTCCTGGACGAACCGACCCTGGGGCTGGACGTCAACGCGGCCCGACAGATCCGATCCTTCATCCGGGAGTGGATCCGGGAGCGGCCGGGGCGGACGATCCTGCTGACCACTCACTATATGCTGGAGGCTGATGAGCTCTGTGACCGGGTGGCCATCATCGACCGGGGGCGCATCTTAGCATGTGACTCCCCCGGGAACCTGAAGCGTCGGCTCCAGCGCGACGCGGTCTTCTCCCTGGAGATTGATAGCCTCGTGGGGCCCATCCCTTCTCTTCGCGGGATCCCGGGCGTGCGACAGGCATATTACCGGCCTCGGGACGGGCGGGCGGAGGTGGATCTCATCCTGGAGGAGGAAGGGGTGATCGGGCCGGTCATCTCCGCGTTGACCGCCCACGGCGCCCACATCCTGTCTCTGCGCAAGCGTGAACCCACCCTGGAGGATGTGTTCGTCAGCCTAGTGGGCCGCGGGCTCTCCGAGGCCGAGGAGGAGCCCGAATGAGCCGGGAGGCCGCCATCCTCTTCCTGCGGACGATGATCGCGCGGGCGTATCCGCGCATCGTCGGCCAGAACCGGGAGCCCAGCTGGGTGCTCATCGACGTGGGGTTGCCGCTCCTGGGCACCTCCGCCTATGTGTTCATCTACCGGGCTCTTCAGGCCCCTGAGGCCTATATCGGGTTCGTGATCCTGGGCGGGGCCATGACCGCCTTCTGGCTCAACGTGCTATGGTCCATGTCCAGCCAGCTCTACTGGGAGAAAGAATCCGGGAACCTCCCCCTCTTCATCATCGCGCCGGGCCCGATGATGGGGATCCTGGCGGGCATGGCCCTGGGGGGGATGCTCGCCACCACCCTCCGGGCTTTGGTGATCGTGCTGGCAGGCTCCCTCCTCTTTGGCGTGCGCTACGCGCCGGCGGACCCCCTGGCGCTGATCGGGACCTTCCTGCTCACCCTCCTGGCGCTCTATGGGCTGGGGATGCTGCTGGCATCTCTCTTCCTGATGTGGGGTCGAGAGGCCTGGCATCTCTCCAACCTGCTTCAGGAGCCCATCTACCTGCTCTCTGGGTTCTACTTTCCCATCCGGGCCCTGGGATTCTGGGTGGGCGCTCTGGCCTCCCTCATCCCCCTCACCCTGGGCCTGGATGCCATGCGCCAGCTGCTCTTCCCGCAGGCTGCCAGCGGCCTGTTCCCCGTCGGCGTCGAGATCGCTGGCCTGGTGGCCCTCAGTGGGATCTTCCTCCTCGCCGCTCACCAGGCCCTGAACACCATGGAACAGCTGGCCCGCCGCGAGGGCCGGCTCACCGAACGGAGGCGCTGAATGCAGACCATCTGGCGAACCCTCCGTACAGCGGCGTGGCTGGGCTGGCAGATCGAGTCCAACTGGACGGATCCCTTTCTGTTCACGGTTTACTCCATCGCCAAGCCCATCGCCAGCGTCCTCATCCTGATCCTGATGTATAAGGTGGTGGCCCGGGCGGATTTCGGGCACCCGATGTTCGCTTATCTCTATCTCGGGAACGCCTTTTACATCTATGTGGGAGCGGTCCTCACGGGGATCAGCCAGGTCCTGATCATCGATCGGGAGGAATATGGGGTTCTCAAATACTTCTACATCGCCCCGATCCCGCCGGAGGTGTATCTGGTGGGTCGGGGGATGGCGCGGATGGCCACCGGGACCATCGCCGTGGCCATCACCCTGCTGTTCGGGGTTTTAGCCTTTGGGCTTCCCCTCCGGCCCTCGGCCGCGGGCGCGGGGGTTTTCCTCCTCGCGATGGCCCTGGGGATGCTGGCGATGATCGGGATGGGGGTGGGTCTGGCCGGGGCGACCCTGCTGGCCGCCCGTCACGTCTGGGTGATCGGCGAGGCGGTGGCCGGAGCGCTGTATCTCTTCTGCGGCGCGGTGTTCCCCCTGGAGGTCCTCCCGCCGTTCCTGCGGCCGCTGGGCTACGGCCTTCCCCTCACCTACTGGCTGGAGAGCGTCCGCCGGGCGCTGCTGGGCCCCTCCGCCTTCCGTTTTCCCACTTTCGCCGGATGGTCGGACGCCCAGCTGCTGGGCGCGCTGAGCGGGATGGCCCTCCTGTCGCTGATCCTCGGCTTCGGCTTCTACCGCTTCGCGGAGGGCCGGGCCCGGCAGCACGGGGCCATCGATCGGGAGACCGGCTACTAAGGAAGCAGAGCCCGGTCAGGGCCGGCGGGCTCCTCCCGGATCACGGCCGCGCGTATGGGCGGGGCGGCGTGGGGAGACTGGCGGAGAAACCCAGGAGGGCTCCCAGAAGGAGGGCGGCCAGAGCCTCCCACAGGGGCAGGGGAATACCGGATACCAAGGAGAACAACCATGCCACCACCAGGCCCAGCACGGCCCCGCTGAGGACCAGGACCGGTCGAGCCCAGCGCCTGCGAAAGGAATCCGAAACCGGTTCCGGCGCGCGTGCCATCGGGATGAATCCCGCTTCACAGCGAAGCGAAAACAAAAACGGCGTGGGGAGGGAAGCCCCCACACCGACCGGATGGCGCCCCCGGCGCGACTCGAACGCGCAACCACTGGATCCGAAGTCCAGCGCTCTATCCAGTTGAGCTACGGGGGCCCTCCAGGGAGGGCGACGGGGATCGAACCCGCGACCTCCTGATCCACAGTCAGGCGCTCTAACCGCTGAGCTACGCCCTCCACGCCTTTTATATTCTACCGTGCTTCACCCCGCATGGCAATCCCCGATCTCCCATCCCCCGCTCCGGCTTTGCCTTCGCCTCCGGAAGAGAGGAGAATCCGAAGCGGCGAGGGATCTCCTGGCGCATTCGGAAAGTCCGCCGGCAGGAGGAGCCTTGGACTGGGATCCGGAGGAAGTGCGACGGCTCACCGAGGAGATCCCCTGGATCCGGGAGATCTACCTGTATCCCGAGGTCGGGTCCACCAACGATGTGGCCCGAGACCTGGGGGATATGGGCGCGCCGGAAGGGGTGGCCGTCCTGGCAGACGCCCAGACCCGAGGCCGGGGACGGGCCGGCCGGTCCTGGTGGACCCCTCCGGGGCACGCCATCGCCCTCTCGCTCCTGGTTCGCCCGCGCCGGCCCGTGGCGGACTGGCCCCAGCTGGGGATGGTCGCCGGGCTGGCGGCGGTGGAGGCCGTGCGGGGGATCGGCTGCCCGGCCGGCCTCAAATGGCCCAACGACCTGATGATCCCCCCCGTCATCGGCGAGGTTCCTTCCTTAGCGGCCTGGCGGAAGGCCGGCGGCATCTTGGTCGAATCGTTCCCCCCGGCCTTCGCGGTGATCGGGATCGGGATCAACGTCAACATCTGGCCGGAGGAGATCCCTCCGGACCTGCGGGAGATCCTGGGAAGCCTGTCCCAGACCCTCGGCCTTCCGATCCCCCGGCTCGCCGTCCTCAAAGGCCTGCTGCGTGCCTTCGCCTCCCTGTATCTGGAATGGAACGCCGGGGCTCGGCTCGTGGAGCGCTGGGCCGCAGCGCTGATCATGCTGGGGCGCCCGGTGCGGGTCCTGACCCCGGAGGGAGCCTGCGAAGGGATCGCCGAAGGCGTAGATGAGGGGGGCGGGCTGCGGGTGCGCCTCCCGGATGGGCGCGAGCAGCGCTTCCACGCCGGCGAGGTCTCCCTGCGCGGATGACCGGCCGGCAGCGGCAAGGCCTTGCCTTCTGAAAGAACCTTTGCCGATTCCCACCCTCCTCGCTATAATTGGGGCAAGCCTTTCCCGGGCCTTATGGGATCTGACCCTGCGTCAGGAGTTATGTGGGATGAGCGAAGAGATCCGGCAGGATCGCCCCGAAAACGCCAACGCCATGGCCGAGATGGGCGAGTGGCTGGAGCTGTCTCCCCCCTCGCTCCGACGCGGCGACATCGTGCGCGGCACCATCGTCCGGATCACCCCGACGGAGATCCTGGTGGACATCGGCATGAAGGCCGAGGGGTTGATCACCGGCCGCGAGCTGGAGCGGATGCCGAAAGAGATCCGCGAGGTGCTCCGTGAGGGGGATGTGATCCAGGTCCAGGTGGTGAACCCGGAGGATCGCAGCGGGAACATCCTCCTCTCCCTCCAGCGGGCGCTGATGGAGGAGGACTGGCAGCGTGCCCGGCAGCTGATGGAGGCTGGGGAGATCCTGGAGCTCACGGTCAGTGGTTTCAACAAGGGGGGGCTGGTGGTGAAGGTCGGACGGCTGCGAGGGTTCATCCCGGCTTCCCAGGTCCTCCCTCAGGAGCCCGGCGAGGAGAAGCTGCCGGTGGAGCAGCGCCTCAAACGCCGGGTGGGCCAGAAGATCTGGGCTCGCATCATCGAGGTAAACCCGGAGGCCAACCGGCTGATTCTCTCGGAGCGGGAGGCTCAGAAGGAGCTCCAGAAGCGGCAAAAGGAGGAGCTCCTGGCGCGCCTGGAGCCTGGGATGCGGGTGAAGGGCCGGGTCATCAGCCTGACCGACTTCGGCGCCTTCGTGGACCTGGGCGGGGTGGACGGCCTGATCCACATCAGCGAGCTCTCCTGGCGTCGAGTGCGACATCCCCGGGATGTGCTCTCGGTAGGCCAGGAAGTCGAGGTGGAAGTCATCGGGGTGGATCGAGAGCGTAAGCGCGTCGCCCTGAGCCGCAAACGGGTGGAGCCCGATCCCTGGCAGGAGGCGATCTCCCACCTGCGAGAGGGGCAGCTGGTCGAGGTGGTGATCACCCGCCTGATGAACTTCGGCGCCTTCGCCGCCCTGAAAGAGTTCCCGGAGGTGGAAGGCCTGATCCATATCTCGGAGCTGGCCGAGCATCGGGTGAACCATCCCAAGGAAGTGGTGCGAGAAGGTGAGGAGCTGGTGGTGCGGTTGATCCGGATCGACGCGGAGAACCGGCGGCTGGCGCTCAGCCTGCGTCGGGTCGCTTCCCCCGAATACGCCATGCTGGACTGGGAGATGGCTCAGGCGCGCCTCCGGGCCAGCGAGCAGACGGGACCGGAGGAAGGTTCCTGAAGGCCCTACCCGGCCGGAGGAAGAACACGACCTGAACCGCCGGCGCCCCATCTCCCTCGCTTCGCCCATCGCAGCAGGGTTTGGCATCACCCTTCCACACCCATCGGATCGGCTAAGGCGTTGCGGACGGATTAACGAAGACAACTTCCTGCGATTGTGTTGTATGGCAACGCGGGGATCGAAACCGCTTAGAGTAGCGGCGATCCGTTTTCTGAAACTAACCGGCGAAAGGGATGGCGTGTTATACTAAGAGTGAAACCGGTTGCAGGTTCGCCGGGCACATTCAGCGGTCAGCCGGAAGGAGGACGCAGTGTCGAGCAAGCTGGATCGGTTCACCCAGCGGGCCAGGCGGGTGCTGGCGCTGGCCCAGGAAGAGGCCGAACGCCTGAACCACACCTACATCGGCACCGAGCATCTGCTCCTGGGCCTGGTGAAGGAAGAGAACGGCATCGCCGGCCAGGTGCTCCGACGTCTGGGGGTGACCCCCCAGAAGGTGGAGGAGATGGTCCTTCGCATGTCGGGGCCCGGCCGCCGCACCCCTCACAGCAAACCCGATTTAACCCCCCGGATCCGCCGGGTGATCGAGCTGGCCGTCGACGAAGCCCGGCGGATGGGGCATCACTACATCGGCACCGAGCACCTCCTCCTCGGGCTGGTCCGCCTGGGGGATGGGATGGCGGTGGACATCCTGAAGAGCCTCGGGCTCTCCCTGGAGCAGATCCGCCGGGAGACCAACCGGATGATCCAGGAGACGACCGCGGCCGCCCGACCCCGGCGGGAGCGCCCGAAGACCCCGCTGCTGGACCAGCTGGCCATCGATCTGACCGCCCTGGCGGAGGAGGGGAAGCTGGATCCGGTGATCGGGCGGGAGCAGGAGATCGAGCGGGTGATCCAGATCCTCTCCCGTCGGACCAAGAACAACCCTGCTCTGATCGGGGAGCCCGGGGTGGGCAAGACCGCCATCGTCGAGGGGCTGGCCCAGCGCATCGTGGCCGGCGAGGTCCCCGAACCTCTCCTCAGCAAGCGGGTCCTCCAGCTGGACGTGGCCTCCCTGGTGGCGGGGACGATGTATCGGGGCCAGTTCGAGGAGCGGCTGAAGCGGGTGCTGGAGGAACTCAAGAGCGCTGACTGCATCCTGTTCATCGACGAGATGCATATGCTGGTGGGCGCCGGGGCGGCCGGCAGCGCGGTGGACGCCGCCAACATCCTCAAGCCGGCCCTGGCCCGGGGTGAGATCCAGTGCATCGGGGCCACCACCTTCGACGAGTATCGCAAATACATCGAGAGCGACGCGGCCCTGGAACGCCGGTTCCAGCCGGTGGTGGTGGAGGAGCCCACCATCGAGGAGACCATCGAGATCCTGCGGGGCATCCGCCACCGTTACGAGGAGCACCACAAACTGACCATCACCGACGAGGCCATCGAGGCCGCCGCGCGCCTCTCCGCGCGCTACATCCCCGAGCGTTATCTCCCGGATAAAGCCATCGATCTGATCGACGAGGCTGCTGCCCGGGTGCGGATGTATAAAGCCGCCCGCTGGCCCAGCCTCCAGAAGGTCTACAACGAGCTGCGGACGGTGCAGCGGGAGCGGGAGGAGGCCCTGGCCGAGCGCCGCTACGAGGACGTGGCCGACCTGAAAGCCCGGGAGGAGGAGCTTCAGGCCCAGCTGCAGCAGCTGCGCATGCGCAGCGAGACCGATGAAGGGCCGAAGGTGACCGCCGAGGACATCGCCGAAGTGGTCTCGATGTGGACCGGCATCCCGGTCAGCCGTATCGCCGGGGACGAATCCCAACGCCTGCTCCAGATGGAAGAGGAGCTGAAGAAGCGCATCGTGGGGCAGGATGAGGCCATCAGCGTGATCTCCCGGGCGGTGCGACGGGCCCGCGCCGGCCTCAAGGATCCCCGCCGGCCCATCGGCTCCTTCATCTTCCTCGGGCCGACCGGGGTGGGCAAGACGGAGCTCACGAAGGCCCTGGCCGAGTTCCTCTTCGGCTCCGAGGACGCCCTGCTCCAGTTGGACATGTCCGAGTTCATGGAGCGGCACAACGTCTCCCGCCTGGTGGGCGCGCCTCCCGGCTACGTGGGCTACGAGGACGCCGGCCAGCTCACGGAATACGTCCGCCGCCGGCCTTACTGCATCGTGGTTTTCGACGAGATCGAGAAGGCCCATCCGGACGTGTTCAACATGCTCCTCCAGATCATGGAGGAGGGCCGGCTGACGGATGCCCGGGGCCGCAAGGTGGACTTCCGCAACACGATCATCATTATGACCTCCAACATCGGCGCCGAGACCATCCGCAAGGCCCACCTGGGTTTCCCCACCCAGAAGCAGGAGGAGGTCGATCTGGAGCGGCGCTACCGCGAGATGCGGGAGAAGCTCCTCAATGAGCTGCGCAAGGTCTTCCGGCCGGAGTTCCTCAACCGGGTGGACCAGGTAGTGGTCTTCCGGCCGCTGAGCCGGGAGGACATCTTGAAGATCGTGGACCTGGAGCTGGGCAAGATGGCGGCCCGCCTGAAGGAGCATCGCCTGAGCATCGAGGCCACGCCGGCCGCCAAGGCCTTCCTGGCCGACAAGGGCTACGACCCCGAATATGGGGCGCGGCCGTTGCGCCGGGTGATCCAGAACCTGGTGGAGGACGCCCTCTCGGAAGGGATGCTGGCCGGCCGCTTCGGCCCCGGCGACACGGTGGTGATCGATGTGGAAGGGGACCAGCTGACTTTCCGGGCGAAGGGGATCGAGGAGCTGACCCCGCCGCCCGCCCTGGTCGTAGAAGGCTAAGGGATGGCACCCGGGGGCGCAGGACGCGCCCCCGGGTTTTTACGTGGGATCGCCCCCGCGATAGGGAGCCGTTCCCGAATCGAACGCGAATCCACCAATTCGGTCTCCGGCCTCTCCAGACGCGCTCTCATTCGCGAATAGCCTTTCACCCCCCTTTATGCCAGCCTGAATCGAGTTCAGCCTCGCTCAGGGGGCCGGCCCCCATCCGGGCGCGAATATCCGAATGCGGCCTTCGCGATCTCCCACGCATGCCCCATTCGTGGATTCGCCCCTCCATTCGTGGACGGACCCTAGGTCAACACCCCCTCCCCTTGCAGCGCTGCCTGGAGAACCTGGGCCAGGAAGCGGCGGGCATCGAGGATCTCCAGGAGCACCAGCCGCCCATCGGCCGTGAAATGGGCGATCAGAGAGCCCGTATGCTCCGCATGGTCGATCACGCCCCCGGGGAGCCATTCGATCACCAGGATGTCCGCCTCCCGATCATAGCGCACCTTCATAGCGTTCCCTCCTTCCGGGATAAAAGGTGATCACGATGAGGTCCTCTTCCTCCTTTCTGTAGACAACACGCAAAACGTGTCGCTCGCTGATGCGCTTTTGAGCGATAAACCGATCTCCCTGGGGGATAACAGTATCTGGGCTCAGCAAGACATCCACAACCTGTTCTTCGCGAATCGGGAATCCGTGCTGAGCAAGGAGATCGAATTTATAGCGGGCGTGAATAGTATAGCGAATTGCCATTGCTCTCCCCCAGGATTAAGCCTTCCTCCGAGGATTATAACTCCGGGCGAGCTTCTACTGATCCCGCAGAGGGCGAAGATGCTTATGCCCTTTCATATTCATGCAAGTCCGTATTCCTCCCATCGCCGATCCACCAGGGCCCGGATCTCCGGGCTCATCTCGATGCGCTCCGGCCAGCCTCGGGGATGCCCTTCCTCCGGACCCTTAGCCGTGGCGTCGATGCCGATCTTGCCCCCGTAGGCCCGCAGGGGCGCGGCATGATCCAAGTGATCCACCGGCCCTTCCACGATCACCACGTCCCGCTTCCAGTCCACGTTCCCCAGAACCTGCCAGGCCACCTCGGAGAGGTTATGGACGTCCACCCACTCATCCACCACCACGATGCACTTGGCCAGGCTGAGCAACCCCAGACCCCACAGGCCGAAGATCACCTTGCGGGCGTGACCCGGGAACCGCTTGCGGATGCTCACGATCACCAGGTTGTGGAAGACTCCCTCCGCAGGCATGTTGTAATCCACTACCTCCGGCAGGAAGAGACGGACCAGAGGGAGGAAAAGCCGCTCAGTGGCCTTGCCCATCCAGTAATCCTCCATGGGCGGGCGCCCTACGATGGTGGTGGGATAAATGGGATCCCGCCGATGGGTGATGGCGGTGATGTGCATCACCGGGAAGGGCTCAGGAGGCGTGTAGTAACCGGTGTGGTCGCCGAAGGGACCCTCCAGCCGCTGCTCCCGAGGATCGATGTAGCCTTCGATGACGATCTCGGCCGAAGCCGGGACCTCGAGGGGCTGCGTGACGCAGCGGACCATCTCGACGGGCCGGCCCCGAAGCCAGCCGGCCAGCATGTATTCGTCGATATCCGGCGGCAAAGGCGCGCTGGCCGCCCAGATACAGGCCGGATCCCCGCCCAAGGCCACGGCGATGGGGATGCGCTCCGCCCCCACCTCCCGGGCGGCCCGCTCGTGCTCCGCTCCCCCTTTATGGATCTGCCAATGCACGCCCAGGGTGCGTTCGTCGTGAACCTGCAGGCGATACAGCCCGACGTTGCGCTTGCCGGTGCGAGGATCCCGCGTGATCACCTGGCCCAGGGTGATGTAACGCCCCCCATCTTTCGGCCAGCATTTCAGGATCGGCAACCGATCCAGGGAGGGCTGCTCGGTCTCCACCACCTCCTGACAGGGCGCGCGGGAGACCCGCCGGGGGCCCAGGCCGATGCTCCGCAACGTTCCCAGCACCTGGCCCAGCCGCTCCAGGGCCTCCCCCACCCCCTGCGGAAGCTCCGGGCGTAGCAACGCCTCCAGCCGCCGCCGGAGGTCCTCCAGATCCTCCACCCCCAGCGCCCAGGCCATCCGGCGCGGGGTACCGAAGAGATTGATGACCACAGGGATCCCCTTCCCATCCACGTTCTCAAACCACAGCGCCTTGTTACGCGCCGCCGGGCCCTTCATCACCCGATCGGCGATCTCTGTGATCTCCAGCTCTGAAGAGACCGGGGTGCGGATGCGGATCAGCTCTCCAGCCTCCTCCAGACGCCGCAGGAAATCCCGCAGGTCCCGATAGGCCATCCTCCACCTCCTCCCGGAGCGTCGTTCCCCCATAGTGTATCGAAATTCCCCCTCCCCGGCCCTCTGACCGATTTAGAGCGGACCAATGATGAGGGCGGGACTATAATGGAGGCAAACTTCATGCCGGGAGGTCGCGATGCCGATGGTGCGCAAAGTGCAGGGGGTGCTGTGCCCGGTGCGGGATCTGGCGCGGGCGAAGGCCTTTTATGGGGAGACCCTGGGACTCCCCCTCCGGGAGGAGGATCCAGAAGGGCGATGGGTGGAGTTTGGCCCTCCCCGGGGCCCGGGGATCCTGCTCTATCAGGGGGCGGCGGGCTCCGGAGGCGGGGCGATGTTCCCGGTGCGGAACGCCCAGCGCGCCCTCCGGCGCCTAAAGCGCCTGGGGGTTCAGGTGGGAGATCTGGTGGAGGTTCCCGGGATGATGATCATCGGAACGTTCTATGATCCCGACGGGAACCCCCATCATCTGGTGCAATCGCTGCGCCCGAAGGCCCCGCGACGCCGTCGGGCCTCTGAGGGCGGCGAGGTCATGCCTCCTGAACCCCAGCCCTAAGCCCAGAAATCCCATCTCGGTGGGGCACATGGGGCCGGGGGTTTCTCCATTCCCCGGCCCCTGTTGATCGGATAGACTAAAATCACGCTCGGCGGAGGGAGCTCCGGAATGCGACGGGCTGTGATCGTGGACTTCGGGGGCGTGCTGGTGCGGACGGAGGACCTCTCCCCCCGGGAGCAGCTGGCCCGGGAGCTGGGGATGAGCCGGGAAGCGCTGGAGGCGCTGCTCTTCGCCAGCGATCTCTCCCTGCGCGCCCAGCGGGGAGAGCTCCCGGAGCCGGCCTTCTGGCAGGCCGTCGGGGAGCGCCTGGGGATCACCGACCCGCAGGCGCTCCATCGGCTGCGGGAGCGTTTCTTCGCCGGGGACCGCCTGAACGAGCCCCTGGTGGAGGCCTTGCGGCGGTGGAAAGGCCGCATCCCCCTCGGCCTGATCAGCAACGCCTGGTCCGGATTGCGGGAGGTGCTGCGCCGGCTGGGTCTGCTGGCGCTCTTCGACGTGGTGGTGATCTCCGCCGAGGTGGGGCTGTTGAAGCCGGATCCCCGGATCTACCGGCGCGCCCTGGAGGGCCTGGGCCTTCCCCCGGAGGCGACGGCTTTCCTCGATGACCTCCCTGAAAACGTGCAGGCGGCCCGCGCCCTGGGCATGCATGGGATCCTGTTCCGAGATCCAGAGGAGGCCCTCAGGCAGCTCCAGGAATGGCTCAACGGGACACGCTGAGCCTTCCAAGGGCCCCGTTGGCTCTCAGGCGGAGGGAGGCCATGCCCCTGGAGATCCATCTGGACGATGTCGTGCAGCTACGAAAGCCACATCCGTGTGGCGGCACGGAGTGGCAGGTGATCCGCGTAGGGGCGGACATCGGGATCCGTTGCCTCACCTGTGGACGCCGGGTCCTGATGCCCCGTCAGGAGTTCGAGCGCCGGGTCCGACGAATCGTCCGTTGCTCCCGGCCGACGCGGCTCTGACGATCCGGCCTGTCCTCCCACCCTCCTTTCCAGCAGGCTCCGAGGGCAGGGCATGGGCCGATCGCCTCTCACTGCACACCCTATCTTCGGAGGGGCCATCATGAAACGCTGGGGAATTCGAATCGGTGGCGGGCTGGCGCTGCTCCTCATCACGCTTTTCCTGATCGCGGCCTTCTGGCCGGTTCCTCCGGATCTTCCCCCGGGCGGTCTGTCCGATGGGATGCCCGGCGCAACCGGGGCCCTCCGCCGCCCCTTCCCCCCGATGCCCATCCCTCCGGACAACCCCCAGACCCCTGAGAAGGCGGAGCTGGGCCGGCTCCTGTTTTACGACCCGATCCTCTCGGGCGATCGGACGCGTTCATGTGCGACCTGCCATCATCCAGATCTCGGCTTCACGGATGGAAGGGGGCAATCCATCGGGGCGGACGGACGGCCCATGCGACGGGGCGCCCCTACCCTCTGGAACGTGGGCTACCTGCGCCGCCTGTTCTGGGACGGGCGCGCCACCTCCCTGGAGGAGGCCGCCCGTATGTCCCTCACGGATCCTCGGGAGATGGCCGCGGACCCGGAGCGCCTGGTCCAGGCCCTGAAGGCGATCCCGGAATACCGGGAGCGGTTCGACCGGGCTTTCGGGGGCCGGGACGGCTCGGCGGTGACGTTCGAGAACATCGCCAAGGCCATCGCCGCTTTCGAGCGCACCCTGGTCAGCCGGAACTCCCCCTTCGATCGCTTCGCCGCCGGCGACGCCGCAGCCCTCACCCCCGCCCAGCGACGCGGCCTCAACCTCTTCCGCTCCGGCCGCACCCGATGCTTCGAGTGTCACACGCTCCCCCTGTTCGGCTCCTCGGACTTCCGGGTGATTGGGGTGCCGGATCTCCCGGGAGGGCCGGCGGATCGGGGCCGCGCAGAGGTCACCGGTTCCCCTCGGGACGAGCGGGCCTTCAAGGTGCCCACCCTGCGCAACGTGGCCCTCACCGCGCCGTATATGCACAACGGGATCTTCGCCACCCTGGAGGAGGTGGTGGACTTCTACAAAGATGGCGGAGGACGGGGCCGGGGCATGGATCTGCCGAACTTAGACAGCAAGATCCAACCCTTCCGCCTGAGCCCGGAGGAACGCGAGGACCTGGTGGCCTTCCTGTATGCCCTGACGGATGAATCGGCCATGCCCCCGGTGCCCGAATCCGTCCCCTCCGGCCTGCCGGTGGTGCCCCGCCTGGAGAACCCCGCTCGCGCGGTGGCCGCCCGTTACAACGTGGGGGCCGCCGCTGCGCCGGAACCTCCCCGCGCTCCGCAGACCCGGGTGGTCCGCCCAGGCGAGTCCATCCAGGCTGCTCTGGATCAGGCCGGCCCTGGGGACACCATCCTGGTGGAGCCGGGAATCTACCGGGAATCTCTGGTGGTAGAGGTGGAAAACCTCACCCTGAGGGGGATCGTCCGGGACGGCCAGCGGCCGATCCTGGACGGGGAAGGCATACGCGGGGACGGCATCATCGCCACCCGGGACGGGTTCACGGTGGAGAACTTCATTGTGCGCCATTACACCAACAACGGCATCGTGGTGCCCGGCGCTCGGGGGATCGTGATCCGGGACGTGGTCACCGAGGACACCGGAGCGTACGGCGTGTATCCGGTGGGCAGCGAGGACATCCTGATCGAACGGGTGGTGGCCACCGGGGCCTGGGACACCGGGATCTACATCGGTCAATCCCGCAACGGGGTGATCCGCGACAGCGAGGCCTACGGCAACGTCAGCGGGATCGAGGTGGAGAACTCCGTGAACATCACGGTGGTGAACAACTACGCGCATGACAACGCGGCCGGGTTGCTGGTCTTCGTCCTGCCCAATCTGGAGTCGAAGGTAGGCTCCCGCAACCGGATCATCGGCAACCGCATCATCCGCAACAACGGGCCCAATTTCGCCAAACCGGGGGCCATTGTGGGCAACGTCCCCTCGGGGACCGGGATCCTGATCATGGCGGCGGATGAGACCGAGGTGACCGGCAATGAGATCCGGGACAACGCCTCGGTAGGCATCGCCGTGGTGGGCTTGCAGCAGGTCTTCCCCCGGGGGACGGTGTTCGACGTGGGGGCCATCCCGGAGCGCAACTGGATCCATGACAACGTTTTGGTCCACAATGGATTCAACCCGGATCCGAAGGTGCGGGCGGCGGGGCTGCCAGGGGCGGACCTGCTGTGGGACGCCAGCGGATGGGATAACCTGTGGCGGGAAGCGGGGGCTCGAGCCTTCCCACCTTTCCTGCCCGGGCCGGACTGGCCATGGCCGGTCCGGCGGGCCTACTGGCGGTTGCTCCAGCTGCTGGTGCGGCTTTTGGGATAGCCGGATCCCGGAGGTCGCGATGCCGGAACAACCGGTCGGCGAGGACAGTATTTTTTACGCTGTTCACACCGATGTCCACGCGCGTCACACCCTGCTCCTGATCCACGGTGCTGGGGAGTCCCATCTGGTGTGGCCCGGGGCGCTGCGGAACCTCCCTGGGGCGACCGTCTACGCGCTGGATCTGCCCGGCCACGGCCGGTCCGGGGGGCGCGGGCGCTCCTCCATCGCGGACTACACCCGGGTGGTGGTGGAGTGGATGGCCGCCCTGGGGTTGCCGCCAGCCATCTGGGTGGGTCACTCGATGGGCGGAGCCATCGCCCAGTGGGCGGCCCTCCACCATCCGGAGCGCGTGGCGGGGCTGATCCTGATCGCCACCGGGGCCCGCCTCCGGGTCAGCCCTCAGATCCTTGAAGGCCTGCGGTCCGATTTTCACCGCACGGTCGAGCTCATCACCGAGTGGAGCTGGGGGGTGGATCCACCCGTTCGGCTGGTGGAGGAAGGACGCCGCATGCTCCTCTCCGCGGATCCCCGGGTGATGGAGGGGGATTACCGGGCGTGCGACGCCTTCGACGTGATGAGCCGCCTGGGGGAGATCCGGACCCCCACCCTGGTGATCGGCGGCACAGCGGACCGGATGACGCCCATTAAATACGCAGAATACCTGGCGGCTCATATCCCGGGCGCGCGGCTGGTGCGGATCGAGGGGGCAGGCCACATGGTGATGCTGGAGCAGCCCGAAGCCGTCGCCGAAGCGATCCGGTCCTTCCTGACGGAGATTGCCTCCCGCACAGGTCCGGATGCCTGAATCCCTTCTCGGAGCCACAGCGCGCGGATGATCGCTATCGGGGTGGACATCCTGGAGATCCGACGGATGGAGCAGGCCATCGCCCGCTTCGGAGATCGCCTGCTCCGGCGGGTTTTCACGCCGGCCGAACGGCAGGCGTGCCGCGGGCGGGTGGCTGAGTATGCGGCCCGCTTTGCGGCCAAGGAGGCTGTCGCCAAGGCCCTGGGGGTGGGCCTTCGGATCATGGCCCGCGAGGGCATCGGCTTTCACGACGTGGAGATCCTCCCGGACCACCGGGGGCAGCCTCACGTGCACTTGCGGGGATGGGCCGCGGAGCGCGCCCGGGTGCTGGGCCTGAAACAATGGGCGGTGAGCATGACCCACGACGGCGGGTTCGCCATCGCAGTGGTAGCCTCCATCGGGGGACTTTCCTCCCTCGATCTTCCCCCGGAGCACCGCTCATGACGAGCTTCCCCCCGCTCCCCTGGCTGCGCCCGCCCGAGCGCTCCCCGGTCCCCCCGGATCCCCGGGACGTGCGGATCGCGGATCTGCTGCAAACGGATCCGGCTGGGGCCCATGTGGCGGTGATCGGCATCCCCTTTGACACCGCGGTGATCGGCCGGCGGGGTGCCCGGGAGGCCCCTGCGGCCATCCGCCGCGCCCTCTATCGGATGGCGGCCTTCGATCTGGAGAGCGGGGTCGATCTGGCGGAGGGCCTCCGGCTGGTGGACCTGGGGGATGTGGCCGTGGTGCACACGGACATCCACGAGACCCACCGGCGGGTGACGGCGGTGCTGCGGGAGGTGACCCGTCAGGGCCTGCGCTCCCTGGTATTGGGCGGAGATCACAGCCTCTCGTATGCCATCCTGCGGGGGGTGATCGAAGGGCTGGGGAAGCCTCTGGGGGTGATCCAGTTTGACGCCCATCATGACCTGCGGGAGCCCCTGGAGGGGGAGATCACCAGCGGAACCCCTTTCCGCCGCCTGCTGGAGGAAGGGCTGATCGAGGGGCGGCATCTGGTGCAAATCGGGCTGCTGGGGGGACGCAACAGCCGGGCCTATTATGAAGTCGCCCGCTGGCATGGCATCCGTATGATCCCGGCGACCCACGTCCATCGGGAGGATCCAGAAGTCCTGACTGCCCAGGTCTTGAAGGTGGTCACTGCAGGCACCCTTGGGTTTTTCATCAGCTTTGACATGGATGTGTTCGAGGCCGCCTGCGCGCCCGGGGTGTCCGCGCCCAGCCCGGGGGGATTGCTGCCCGCGTCGGCGCTGGCGCTGGTGCGGAGGTTGGCCGCCCATCCGGCATGCTGGGGGATGGATCTGATGGAAACCGCTCCACCTCTGGACCCCGACGGACGGACCGTGGCGCTTGCGGCGGCGGTCGCGTGGGCCTTTCTGATCGGGCGGGGGATGGTCGGGATGAAATCCGAATCCGGAATTGACGCAGGTCCGCCCGCCGTGCCATAATCATCCCAGACGGGAGGCATACGATGGCGCTGACGGCGGAAGATCTGCGGGATCTGGTGGCCCTCTTGCAGGCTCACCCCGAGTGGCGGAAGGTCCTCTGGGCCCTGCTGGCCTCGGAGGAGGTCCTCCGCATGCCCACTGAGCTAGCGGATCTCCGGGAGGAGCTGGTCGAGCTCCGGGCGGAGACCGAACGCCGCTTCACGGAGCTGGCGGAAGCCGTTCGCCGCCTGAGCGAGCTCTTCATCGCCCACCGCCAGGAGTTCCTGGCTCAACAGGCCCACACGGACGCTCGTCTCACCGAGCTGACCGAGACCGTTCGCCGCCTGAGCGAGCTCTTCATCGCCCACCGCCAGGAGTTCCTGGCCTATCGAGAGGAAACCGACCGCCGCTTCGCCGAACT
>NZ_FYEK01000036.1 GCF_900187885.1 Thermoflexus hugenholtzii JAD2
TCAGGATCTGGCGGACATCATCGCCTTCATCCGGACCTTCAACCCCCACCAGCCGTGAGAAGAGCGGGGCTCGTCCGACACGATGCTCTTGTCAAGGCATAGGGATTGTGTTAAAATGAGGACAGTAGGTGCGCCCGTAGCTCAGCCTGGATAGAGCGTTGCCCTGCGGAGGCAAAGGTCGCAGGTTCAAATCCTGCCGGGCGCGCCATGGGTTCCCACAGGGGCCGCCGAAGGCGGCCTCTGTTGGTTTATACGGAACCTCAGGAGGATCCAGCGCGATGATCCTCTCCGTGTATCGGGAGTGGGCTTCCGAGCAGGTCCGTCGCGCCCTGCGAACGTTAGGCCTTCCGGAGCCTTCCGGGATCGAGTGGCGGGATCTCCCCTTTGATTACACCTGGGGGATGGCGACCCCCCTGGCGATGCAGCTGGCCGCCCAGGAGAAGAAGAGCCGGCCGAACCTGAACGTACCCGCCCGGGCTCAGGAGATCGCCGAGCGTCTGGCGGAGCAGCTGCGGGAGACCCTTCGCGCGGATCCCCGCTTCCAGCGGGTGGAGGCGGTGCGGGGTTATCTCAATCTCTATTTCAACCCTTCCCAGGTTGCCCGCTCGGTCATCGAGACCGTCCTCCGGGAGGGGCCGGACTACGGCCGGGGGGCTCCGAAGGGGGAGCGGGTGATGGTCGAGTTCTCCCAGCCCAATACCCACAAGGCTTTCCACATCGGCCATCTGCGCAACGCGGTGCTGGGCGATGCCCTCTCCCGCATCCTGGATTTCGCCGGCTTTGAGGTGATCCGGGCGACCTATCCGGGGGACATCGGCGCCCATGTGATCAAGTGCCTGTGGGGCTACCTGCGTTTTCACCGGGGGGAGGAGCCGGCGGAGCGGCGGGGCGCCTGGCTGGGCCAGGTCTATGCGGAGGCCGAGGCCCGCCTGGAGGAGGCCGACGCCTACCGTCGGGAGGTGGTGCGCTTTCTGTTGACGGCTTTCCGGGAGGAAGGCGTCACGCCCTGGGCGCGGGATTTCCTGCTGACTCGCCTCTCCGAGGCCATGGCGGCCCATGCCGCCTCCGGCCCCGTCGGCCAGAAGGACGCAGCGGTTCTCATCCGGGCGATGGCGATGGGGGAGCTGCCGGACCTCGACGCCGTGGCGGATAAGGACTGGCTGTGGTCCCTCTGGGAGGCGATGGGTCGGTGGTTGAGCGAGCTGGAAGAGAAAGCCCGGGTCCGGCGGGGGAAGGGCGGCGAGGCGGATCGGCAGGCGGTGGCATGGCTCCGGGCCCGCTATCGGGAGATCGGCCATCGTCCTGAAGAGTGGAATTACGAGAAAGAGCTGCGGGCCCTCTACGCTCGGTGGGAGGCCCGGGACCCAGAGCTCCTTGAGCTGTGGCGGCGAACTCGGGAGTGGAGCCTGGAGGAGTTCCAGCGGATCTATGAGGAGCTGGGGATCACCTTCGACGTCTGGTTCTTCGAGAGCGAGGTTGAGGAGGAGGGCAAGCGCATCGTGGAGGAGCTGATCGCCCGTGGCATCGCCACTGATCTGCGCCCCCACGGCCCGGTGGTGGTGGAGATTGACCGGCTCCTGGGACAGGAAGGGAAGGAGGAGTATCGCACCCTGGTGATCCTGCGCAGCGATGGCACCACGCTCTATTCCACCAAGGACCTCGCCCTGGCCAAGCGCAAGTTCGAGCAATATCGCATCGATCGCTCCATCTACGTAGTCGACGTCCGCCAGTCCCTTTACTTCAAGCAGATCTTCAAGATCCTGGAGCTGTGGGGCTTCCCTCAGGCAAGCAAGTGCTATCATCTGGCCTATGAGATGGTTACCCTGCCCGGCGGGAAGATGTCCTCCCGCGCGGGGACGGTGGTGCTCTATGAGGATTTCGCGGCGGAGGCCCGGGAGCGGGCGCGACGGATCGTGGAGGAGAAGAACCCGGAGTTGCCGCCGGAGCGAAAGGTGGAGATCGCCCGCGCCGTCGCCCTGGGGGTGATGAAATACAGCATGCTCAGCGTGGACAACAACAAGGTCATCGTCTTCGACTGGGATGCGGCCCTCAACCTGGAAGGGCAAACGGGGCCGTATCTCCAGTACGCCCACGCCCGAGCGTGTCGGATCCTGGAGAAGGCGGAAGCCCCGGTGACCCTCGATGGGGATCACATCTTTGAGACCCTGGAGCCCCAGGAGGTGGCCCTGATCGAGGCCATCGCCGCGTTCCCGGATTTAGTTCAAGCAGCGGCGGAGCGCTACAAGCCCCTTCTGATCGCCAACTATGTCTTCGATCTCGCCCGGGCGTTTAACGAATTCTATCGGGACTGCCCGGTCCTGACTGCCCCTTCCCCCATCCGGGAAGGCCGTCTGGCGCTGGTGGCCGCTGCCCGCCAGACCCTGGCCAACGCCCTTCAGCTCCTGGGGATCCCGGCCCCCGAGATCCTCTGAGTTCCCCGCGCTTCCGCGCCCTCCGGTCGAAATACAGCGCCTGGAATGTTACAATCTACAATAAATATCGGATGGGTCTGATCCTGTGAAGGGATCCGGCGGGCTGCGGGGAGATCTGTTGCCCTCTTTATCGATCATGCGCTGGGATCGGCGAAGGGCCTGGCTCCGGAAAAGGAGGTGGGCGATGGCGGTAACGACTCTGAGCGATGCGGAGCGGAAGATCCTGGCCTATCTGCGGGACCATCGAGGGTATCACAGCCCGTATACCATCGCGCGCGATCTGACGATGAATCCCAAGGAGGTCATCCAGATCCTGGAGGGGCTTGCCGCCCGCGGGCTGGTGCGTCAGAGCCTGGCGAACCCGGTGTATGGGATCACGGATCAGGGGCGAGCGGCCATGGGGGAAGGCTGAGCCTTTCTTCGCCGGAGAAGCGATCCATATCGTTTCCCCTCCTGGCCAGGGGGATGGGAAGCGAGCGCTTTTGCACGGGTTCCGGCTCCCCCGGCGAGCCTACGCCCGGCATGCCGGCGGGGCGAAGCAGGCGGCCTGCGCTTCTGCTTCGCCCCGCTTCTCTCTTCGATGAGGCCTTACGCGGCCGCCTGGGCAGCGCCGCCGAAGGTCTGGTTGAACTGTTGCATCAGCCGGGACTTCAGGCGGGCCGCGGTGTTGCGATGGATCACCCCCTTGCGGGCCGCCCGGTCCAGCTCTCGATAGGCCTCTCGGATCGCCTTCTGCGCGGCCTCCAGGTCGGCCTGGGCGATGGCCTGACGCGCGTATTTCACGAACGTCCGCACCCGGGTGCGGATGGCCCGGTTGCGCTGCCGCCGACGCTCTGCTTTCCGCAGCTCCTTGAGGGCTGAACGCGTGTTCGGCAAGGATTCACCTCCACCAGGGATTCCTCACGCACGCCGATTGTTAATTTTATGAGGTCTCCTGGGATTTCGTCAAAGACCCCGGCGTTGCCAACGTCTGGGTGTGGGACACGAAAGGGAACCAATGCGATGCCGAAGGATCGTCCTTAGGTGTGGAGGATCCGCCTGGGGAGGGACTCTTTTTCCGCGGCTGTACAGGCTGGGCAGGTCGTTTTCGATATAATCGAAAAGGCAGGCTGTGGAAATTGAGGGGGAGGGATGCTGACCGATTTCCGAGTGCAGCAGCGCGATTACCTCCTGGAGATCACGCGGGCCATCACTGCGCAGCTGGATCTGGACGCCGTGCTGCGCATGGTGGTGAACGCGGCCGCGGAGATGCTGGACGGCCAGGTCGCTTTCATCGCTCTGCGGGAGGACGAGGCCTTCACGATCCGCGCTGCCCACGGCCTGCCGGAGCGGATGTGGGGGGAGCTGAACACGCTCCTGATGGAGCTCCCGGCCCAGCCGGAGGCCTGGGGCCGGGCCGGCGTCGAGCGGGTCCTGATGCAGATCGCCCGCACCCTTCGGATCGAAGCCCAGCAGGCCGTCGCCCTCCCCCTGATCGTGGGGGAGAACCTCCTCGGCCTGCTGATGGTCTTCCGCGCCTTCGGCACCGCTTTCACCTACGATGACCGGCTGGTCCTACGCGCCTTCGCTGACCAGGCCGCCATCGCTGTCCACAACGCCCAGCTTTACCAGCAGCTGGCCACCGAGAAGCGGCGGCTGGAGGCCATCATCGAGGCCACCGCCGACGGCGTCATCATCCTGGACCCGGCCCACCGCATCCAGGTCTTCAACCGGGCCATGACCCGGCTGACCGGATGGTCCCCGGCCGAGGCCATCGGCCGCCCCCACGATGAGGTGGTGGTCCTGAACCCTCGACGCTCCGGCATGACCCTGGCCGAGGCCGAGGCCGGCGGGTGGCCCCTGGCCGGCGGAAAGCCCATCTATGTCGAAGGGGACCTGGTCCGCCGCGATGGGGGGCGCGTGGCCGTGGGGATCACCTATTCGCCTCTTCTGGACCGCACCGGCCGCCTGGTGAACATCATCGGCGTGGTGCGGGACATGACCCGCGTCCGGGAGGCCGAGGAGCTGAAGTCCACCTTCATCTCCATCATCTCCCACGAGCTCAAGACGCCGGTCTCCATCATTAAGGGTTACGCCGGCACGTTGCGGCGGGAGGACGCCACCTGGGATGTGGCGACGGTGCGGGAGATCGCGGCGATCATCGAGGAGGAGGCGGACCGGCTCACCGAGCTGATCGACAACCTGCTGGATGCCTCCCGCCTGCAGGCGGGGGCCCTGGAGCTGCAGTTCGTGGAGGTCGCCTTGGACGAGCTGGCGGAACGGGTGGCAGACCGCTTCCGTCCCCAGACCGATCGTCATTTCATCGTGGTCGACTTCCCACCGGATTTCCCTCTGATCCAGGGGGATCCCCGCCGGCTGGAGCAGGTGCTGGCCAACCTGGTGAGCAATGCCATCAAATACTCTCCGCAAGGGGGGATGATCCGCATCTCCGGGCGGGCGACGCCGCGGGAAGTGATCGTCACCGTCACCGATGAGGGCGTGGGGATCCCGCCGGAGGAGCAGGAGCGGATCTTCGAGCGCTTTTATCGCACCAGCCAGGCCATCGCCCGTCAGACGCCGGGGACGGGCCTGGGGTTGTATCTGGCCCGGGCGATCGTGGAGGCCCACGGCGGCCGGATTTGGGTAGAGAGCGCCCCCGGACGGGGATCCGCGTTCAGCTTCTCCATCCCGCGCAGCCCGATACGGTAAGAGGATCCGGACGTGCGACGAGCTCCCTCCACGTTAAAGCGAACCGCTGGCCCTCCCTCCCCGGACCGGAAGGTGTTATAACCCGAACGGTGAGCGCGATCTCCCTTCCCGCGTGAAAGCGGGCGGCGCCCTTGCTCATCCGGGGAGAAGGCTCGGAGCTGAGCGTGCATCGATTCATCTTCTCCGGGAAGTGAAGGGACCACCCCATGTCCTTCGTCCACCTGCATGTCCACACGGAATACTCGCTGTTAGATGGGCTCAGTCGGATCGACGATCTGATCGGGCGGGCGGCCGAGCTGGGCATGCCGGCCCTCGCCCTGACGGATCACGGCGTTCTCTACGCCGCCATCGCCTTCTATCAGAAGGCTCAGGAGGCCGGGATCCGGCCCATCCTGGGGATGGAAGCCTACATGGCCCGGCGCACCGTTCAGGATCGGGAGCCGGATGATCGGAGCCTTTACCACCTGACGATCTTGGCGATGGATGAGACGGGCTGGCGGAATCTCATCCGCCTGGCGACCATCGCCCAGCTGGAGGGTTTCTACTACAAGCCGCGCATCGACAAGGCCCTGCTGGAGCGCCACGCGGAGGGGTTGATTATCCTCTCCGGATGCCCCTCGGCGGAGATCCCGCGTCTGTTGGCCCAGGGGCGGATGGAGGAGGCGGAGGCGGTGGCGGCGTGGTTTGCTGAGCGCTTCCCCGGTCGCTTTTTCCTTGAGCTGCAATCCCACCCGGGCGTTCCGGAGCTGGATGAGATCAACCGGGGTTTGGTGGCCCTGTCCCGCCGCCTCGGGCTCCCCCTGGTGGCCACCAACGATGTGCACTACGTCCGCCCGGAGGATGCCGGGCTCCAGGATGTGCTGCTCTGCATCCAGACCGGCAAGCGGCTGAAGGAGCCCGGCCGTATGAAGATGAGCGACAACACCTACTATCTCCGCACCCCGGAGGAGATGCAGGAGCTTTTCGCCGAGATCCCGGAGGCCCTGACCAACACCTTGCGGGTGGCGGAGATGTGCTCGCTGAAGCTGGAGCTGGGCCGCCACCGGCTCCCCCGCTTCGATCCGCCCCCGGGCTTCCCGGACCCTGCGGCCTATCTGCGGCACTTGGCGGAGGAGGGCTTCCGGGCGCGCTTCCCTCAGCCCCGGCCGGGCTACCGGGAGCGCCTGGACTACGAGCTGGAGATCATCCACCGCATGGGGTTCGATGCTTATTTCCTGATCGTGTGGGACCTCATCCGCTATGCCCGGGAGCGGGGGATCTGGTGGAACGTGCGGGGCTCCGGCGCCGGGAGCCTGGTGGCTTACTGTCTGGGGATCACCCGGGTGGATCCCATCGAGCTGGATCTGATCTTCGAACGCTTCCTGAACCCGGCCCGCGTGTCGATGCCGGACATCGACATCGACTTCCCGGACGACCAGCGGGATGAGATGATCCGCTATGCGGTGAACCGCTACGGGGCGGACCGGGTGGCCCAGATCATCACCTTTGGGACGATGAAAGCCCGGGCGGCGGTGCGGGATGTGGGCCGGGCCCTGGATCTCCCCCTGCCGGAGGTGGACCGGGTGGCCCGGCTCATCCCCGCGATCCCGGGCAAGGACATCTCCATCCGGGATCTGCTGGATCCTTCGAACGAGGAAGGGCGGGAGCTGCGGCGGCTGTATCAGGAGAAAGATTACATCCGAGAGCTGCTGGATCTGGCCATGCAGCTGGAGGGGACGGTGCGCCATGCCGGCACCCACGCGGCGGGCGTGGTGATCGCTGATCGCCCTCTGGTGGATTACGTCCCTCTCCACCGGCCGACCGGGCTGAAGGGGAGCGCGCGGGAGGAGAACGGCGGGGAGGAGGGAGGGGGGGAGGCCCTCCTGCCGGTCACCCAGTTCGATATGGAGGCCCTGGAGGCCCTGGGCCTCTTGAAGATCGACTTCCTAGGCCTTTCCACCCTCACGGTGATGCGGGAGACCTGCGAGCGGGTAGCCCAGCGTCACGGGGTGCATCTGGACCTGGAGACCATCCCGACGGATGCCCCGGAGGCCTACGCCCTTCTGGGGCGGGGGGAAACGGTGGGAGTGTTCCAGGTGGAAGGGCGGGGGTTCAGCCGAATGATGCGGGACCTCAAGCCCCGGGCCTTCTCCCATGTGATGGACGCCCTGGCCCTCTACCGTCCGGGGCCGCTGGAATATATCCCTAACTACATCCGCCGCATGCGCGGCCAGGAGCCCATCGAATATCGCCATCCGCGTCTGGAGCCCATCCTCTCGAAGACCTTCGGCATCCTGGTCTACCAGGAGCAGATCATGCGGGTGGCCATCGATCTGGCCGGCTACACGCCCTCTGAGGCGGATGAGCTGCGCAAGGTCGTGGCCAAGAAGAAGGGGGAAGCTTTCCCCAAGCAGCGCGCCAAGTTCCTGGAGGGCTGCGTCCACAACGGCATCCCCGCCGAGGTAGCGGAGGCCATCTGGGGGGACATCGAGTTCTTCGCCCGTTACGGCTTCAATGCCGCCCACGCTGCCTCCTACGCCAAAATCTGCGTCCAGACGGCTTATCTCAAAGCCAAATATCCGGTCGAGTATCTGTGCGCCCTGATGACCGTCGACCGGAACAAGACGGAGAAGATCGGCCTCTATGTCGCGGAGTGCCGGCGCCTGGGGATCCCCGTCCTCCCGCCCGACATCAACCGAAGCGAAGCCACTTTCACCATTGAGCGGACGCCGGAGGGCGTGGAGGCCATCCGGTTCGGGCTGACGGCGGTGAAGAACGTGGGGGAAGGGGCGGTGGTCCGCATCCTGGCCGCCCGGCGGGAGGGCGGGCCTTTCCGGGATCTGGATGATCTGGCCCGGCGGGTGGATCTGAAGGAGATCGGCCGGCGAGCCCTGGAATCCCTGATCCGGGTCGGGGCTCTGAGCGCCTTCGGGAATCGAGCTCAGCTGCTGGAGATCCTGGACCACTTGATGGAGGCCAGCGCTCGTTACCATCGGGAGCGCCAGCAGGGGATGCTCAGCCTCTTCGATCTGAGCGGCCTTCGGCTGGAGGCGACCTCCCGGATCGGCGCGTTGCCGAATCTGCCCGAGGTCGAGGAGGGGCAGATCCTGGAATGGGAGAAGGAGCTCGTCGGCGCTTATCTCTCAGAGACCCCGCTCACCCGGCAATGGCCGATCTTGCAGCAGGTGGTCACCCACACCACGGCCGACCTGAGCGAAGAGCTCCACGGGCAAACCGTGAAGCTGGCCGGCCTGATCCGGGCGGTGCGGACCGTCACGACGCGAACCGGGGAGACCATGGCGTATGTGACGATGGAAGACATCCATGGGATGGTGGAAGTAGTGATCTTCCCCCGCCTGTGGAAGCAGAAGGGGGACCGGGTGCGCCCGGATTCGATCCTCATCGTGGTGGGCAAGGCGGAGAGCGGAGGACGGGAGCCTCGGGTGGTGGCGGAGGACCTGCGGGATCAGGAGGTGCTGGCGCGGCCGGCGGAGGAGCGGACGGAAACGGAGGAGGAGTTCCCGGAGGCCGAGGAGCGTATCCTCCCGCCGAACGGCTGGGGGCGTTCCAGGGAGGAGACAGCCTCCGATCCGAAGAAAGCCGCTCCACCCGTTCCTCTTTCGTCCCCAGAGGAGATGCCCTCTCCGCCTTCAGAGGGGGAGGCAAGCGCCTGGACCCCGGCCTCCGAAAGGGGACCACAGATCCCCCTAGGGTCGGAACCCCCCAGAGCCGTCCCGGCCCGGCAAATCGTGGTGTATCTCTACCGGACCGACCGCCTGGAGGACGATCTGCGGCGGCTGCAGGAGGTCCATCGGCTGCTCACGGAGCGGCCGGGGCCGGACCCCTTCCAGGTCGTGGTGGTGTATCCGGACCGGCGGCAGGTCCGGCTGCGGTTCCCTCAGCAAGGCACGTGGTATTCCCCGGAGCTTCTGGCGCGCCTCGAAGGCTTGCTGGGCCCGGACTCCGTGCGCGTCTTCCCGCTTAAGCCGCAGGAGTGAGCCGGCAGGTCCTTCTGCGCAACGTGCTGAGGCCGCCGGGCCTCGCTTTATGGTAAAATCCCGGAGTGGGAGGATGTAGATGGCGTTCACGGTGGAGGATCTGCAGGATCTGGCGGAATTATTGCGCGCGCATCCGGAGTGGCGGGAGCCCTTGTGGGCCCTGCTGGCCTCGGAGGAGGTGCGCCGGATGCCCGCCGATCTGGCGGCCACGCGGGAGGCGATGGAGCGGGGCTTCCGGCGGGCCGCCCGCCTCATCTTGGCCCTCTACCGGGCCCAGCGGCGACAGGCCCGGGAGACGGACGCTCGCTTTGCGGAGATGGCTGAGGCTATCCGCCGCCTGGGCGAGACCTTCGGCGCCCATCGTCAGGAGTTCCTGGCCCACCAGGCCCAGACCCAAGCGCAGCTTACCGAGCTC
>NZ_FYEK01000037.1:0-45964 GCF_900187885.1 Thermoflexus hugenholtzii JAD2
CTCCATACCAGCAGCACTTGTATTCCAGCATCCGCCGGAACATCCCCCATCCCACATCCAAGATGGACCGGGAGAGATAGGGGCTCCGTGCCAGGCCCCGCACGTTCAGGTCCTCCACCACGATGACCGGCTTGGTTTTCGCCAGTTCCGTGGTGACCTTGTGGAGAAAGTCCCGGCGGATGTTCCGGATCCGCCGCTGCAGCCGGGCCAGGCGCAGGGCGGCCTTCTCGTAGTTGCGGGAGAAAACCGTCCGCTTTCGCTCCTCCCCCGTCTCCGGGTCCTGTTCCACCATCGTTCGCTTCTGCTTGCGGGAGAGCTGCTTCGAACGCCGCTTCAGAAGCCGCAAAGCCTTCGCCAGCGGCTTCGGCGCCTCGATCCGCGTGCCGTCCGAGAGAACCGCGAAGGCTTCCAAGCCCACATCGATGCCCACCACGTCCTCCGGCCCTTGAATCTCCCGAGGCTCGGGATCCGGGCGCTCCACCTCGCAGGTTAGGCTCACCAACCAGCGATCCGCCTCCCGAGAGATCGTGGCCGAGAGGATGCGGGCCTTTTTCGCATGAAGGAGCGCCAGGAGTTTGTCCGTCCGCTCCTTGGTGCGCACCTTGCCGATACGGGGAAGTTTCACGTGCCGGGGGGTGACCCGGATGGAGCCGGTCAGCCGCGCCTTGTTATCCGCCAAAGCCTTCTTGTGCTTGAAGCGGGGGAAGTTGGCCCGCCCCTCCCGCCAGTTGCGAAAAGCCCGCTCCAGGTCCCGAAAGGCCTCCTGGGGAGCGCACTTGGACACCTCCACCCACCAGGAGGCGTGCTGCCGCTTCCAGGCGTTCCACTCCCTGTGGAGTTCCATCGCCGACGGGATGCGCTGTCCCCGCTCGATGGCCTCCCGACAGCGGGCCAGGCCCCAGTTGTAGGCGAAGCGGGCCGCGCCCACGTGTTTCGCCAGGGCGATCCGGGCCTCCCGGCTGGGATCCAGTTCAAAGCGAAAGGCCTGCCTCACCCGCATCCCGTCGCCTCCACGAAACGGATGATAATGAAAACGGCAGCTGCTGGCAATCCCCGCCATCCCATCACCGAACCTCCAAAGTTTGTGGTTGGTTGTAGGTATGATAACGGAGTGGGCTTGGGGTGTCAAGGAAGACGACAATGGCGGAGCGTCGCACGGTGCGTTTTCGAGGGGCTGGTTGTAAAACAGAGACGAAGCCATCTTCTTTCCAGGAGGTCACGATGCGCATCGGACGGGTGCAGACCGCGGAGGGAGCGCGGTGGGTCGTTGTCGAGGAAGATGCGGTGTATGCCCTCGACGGCGATCCCTTTCGGGGGACGTTCCGTCGCGGCGCGCGGATCGGATCCATCGATGCCGTGACCTGGCTGGCCCCCTGCGTCCCCTCCAAGATCGTGGCCGTGGGCCGCAATTACGCCGAGCACGCCCGGGAGCACCAGGCGGAGGTCCCTCCGGAGCCGCTGATCTTCCTGAAGCCGCCCAGCGCGGTCATCGGGTCCGGCGCTCCCATCCGGCTCCCACCCCAATCCCATCAGGTGGAGCATGAAGCGGAGCTGGCCGTGGTCATCGGACGTCGGGGGAAGGACATCCGGGAGGACCGGGCCTGGGAATACGTGCTCGGGGTCACCTGCGGGAACGATGTGACCGCCCGGGACCTCCAGCGACGGGATGGCCAGTGGACCCGGAGCAAGGGCTTCGATACGTTCTGCCCCCTGGGCCCCTGGATCGTAACGGACCTCTCCCCGGAGGAGATCCAGAACCTGGAGATCCTCTGCCGGGTGAACGGGGAGCTCCGCCAGCACGGGAAGGCCCGGGATATGGTGTTCTCCATCCCCACGCTGATCGCTTATATCTCCGCTGTGATGACCCTGGAGCCCGGGGATGTGATCCTGACCGGCACCCCGGCCGGGGTGGGGCCCCTCCGCCCCGGCGACTGGGTCGAGGTCGAAATCCCGGGCATCGGAGTCCTCGGCAACCCGGTCCAGAGCTAAGCGGGCCCTCAGGGGTTGGGAAGCGGTTTGACAGCGCCGGGCATTGGGATTACCCTGAGGCCGGGAGCGGGGAGCTTCTTCGGGATCGGCTGGATATCCGAGGAGGTGCGATGCGGGAGACGCGCGTGCTGGTCGTCGGCGAGATGGGGGCCTTGCGGGAGGCGCTGAGAGCGCCCGTTCGGGAACCGCTCCGGGTGGAGCTCCGGGAGGTCCCCTCGGTCCCGGAGGCGGAGGCCGCTTTAGAGACCTTCCAGCCGGATGTGGTTCTGGTGGACTGGCGGCTGCCGGAGGCGGAGGCGTTCCTGGAGCGGGTGCGGCCTCGCCCCCTGGGGTTGATCCTCATCGGTCCGCCCCTGCCTGCCCCGGAGATCGTACGCTGGCTTCGCCAGGGAGTCCACGATTTCCTGCTGGCCCCGGATCATCCGGACGAAGTGGTGGAGACGATCCGGCAGGCCCTCGACCGGGTGCAGGAACGCCGACGGATCCTCGGGCTGGTGGAGCGGCTACAACGACAGCTCCAGCAGCTCAGCGTCCTCTATGAGGTGGGGCAGACCCTGGCGGCCTCCCTGCGGCTGGAGGAGATCCTCCCGCCCATGGTGGAGGCGGCCATTCATTTCACGGGGGCGGAGGAGGGCAGCGTCTGGCTGCTGGACAAGTCGGGCGAGGTCCTTCGCCTTTACCTGCACCGCAGCCGGATCCCGGAGCCGGAGGTGGCGGCTCCGCCCACGACCCTGCGGGTGGCGGACAGCCTCCCGGGCCGGGCCATCCGCACCGGCCGCCCCATCCTGCTCGGCCCGGGCCTCCACAAGCTGGACACCGGGGTGCTCGTGCGCGCGCTCCTATATGTCCCCATGCAGGCCCATGGCCGCGCCCTGGGCGTGCTCGGCGTGGTCCATCGCCTCTCGGAGGCCGGCTTCTCCGAGGCGGACGTCCACCTCCTGCGCATGCTGGGGGACTACGCTGCCGTGGCCATCGAGAAGGCGCGGCTCTTCGAGGCGATGCAGACGGAGAAAGGGAAGCTGGAGGCCATCCTCCAGGGCATAGAGGAGCCGGTGCTGGTCACGGATTTCGCGGAGAACCTGATCCTCCTCAACCGCGCCGCTCAGCAGCACCTCGGCCTCCCGGCGGAGGCCATGGGCCGGCCCCTGCGGGCGGTGGTGGCCCATGAGGAGCTCCACGCGCTGTTCGATCGGAAGCCCCTCCCCGGCCACACCGTCCGCCAGGAGATCACCCTGTCGGATCGCTTGACCTTCCAGGCCAGCCTGACCGCGGTGGCGGGCGTGGGCTACGTGGTGGTGATGCAGGACATCACCTACCTCAAGGAACTGGATCGCATCAAATCCGAGTTCCTCTCCATCGTCTCCCATGATGTCCGCACGCCCCTGACCACGATCCGCGGCTATGTCAGCCTGTTGCCCCGCGTAGGCCCCTTGAACCCGCGCCAGCAGGAGTTCGTCGAGAAAGTGGAGCGGGCGATGCGGACCATCGTCGAGCTGCTGAACAACCTGCTGGACCTCTCCCGCCTGGAGTCCGGACACGCCCTCTCCATGGAGCGCTGTTCCCCGACCCAGATCCTCCACGAGGCGATCCAGATCATCCGCCCCCAGGCCGAGGAGAAAGGCCAGGCCCTGGTCCTGGAGATCCCCCCGGACCTCCCGACCCTGTATGGAGATCCGCGGCGCCTGGAACAGGTTTTCCTGAACCTGCTCAGCAACGCGGTCAAATACACGCCTCCTGGAGGGCGCATCACGGTGCGGGCCATGGAGCGGGACGGCCACCTCATGGTGCAGGTGAGCGACACCGGAGTGGGGATCCCGCCTGCGGATCTACCTCACATCTTCAGCAAGTTTTACCGGGTCCGACGGGAGGGGGAAACGACGGAGGGGACCGGCCTGGGGCTCGCCATTGTGAAATCCATCGTAGAGCGTCACGGGGGGCGAGTGTGGGCCGAGAGCGAGGTGGGCAAGGGGAGCACCTTCACCGTCCTGCTCCCCTGTCGGCCCGAGGCTCCCCCCGCCCCTTCTCCCCGGCGGGCGCGGGAGGCCTCACCGCAACACGCCGAGCCACCGCATGAGCAGCAGCACAGCCAGCCAGACCCCATAGCCGCCGGCCAAGCTCCACCCGAAGGGAACCCGACGGGATAGCAGCCACCCGGCCGTCAGCACAAAGGCCAGTGTGGCGATGAGGGCCAGGGAGGCCGCCCATGTGAAGCGCGCCGTCTGAGCCAGATCCCGGGTCTCCGCGTAGACGATCCACATAGCCAGAGGAATGCTCAGGGGCATCGCCGCCAGGATCCCGGCCAGAACCCGGGAGCGCTCCTGGACGACGGCCACGGCGGCGATGATCAGCCAGGCGATGGCAACGTGGAGCCAGCGGGACATCCTACAGCCTCCGGTAGCGGACCGGCGCGTTAGGATCCTGCTCCAGCTGGTCCAGGTTCTCCACCTGCAGGTAGCCTCGATCGTAGAGATATTCCACGTGGGCGCCGGCCTCCAGGAGGGCCAGCAACACCCCATAACCGTATTGTCGGCCGAAGAGGGCCCACGAGATCTCGGCGATGGTCCTGGGCTCGCGGCAGATCTCCAGCACGCGCTCCAGGCGCTGCCGGTGGAACCGCTCGATGGCCGCAACCCGCCCGTAGAGGTCGAGGATGGGCTCCTCATGCCCGCCGAAGGCGAGGGCGATGCCCGGCAGCGCGGCGATCCGGCGCAGGGAGTCCAAGTAATGGCCCAGGCCGGTGTAGCGGGTGATCCGTTCCGGGGCCTGATGAGGCGTGGTGTGGGCCAGGATGTGGTCGGAGGTCAGCAGGATCTCATCGATGCGCAGGCAGATCTGCCCCGGGCAATGCCCTGGGGTGTGATGCACCTCGATGAACCCGAAGAGGCGCTGGCCGTCGTCCAGGCATCCCTCCACCGGGGTGGACTGGAACATCGTTTTCATGTCGAGATACATGCTCAGCAGGACGGACTGTCGTTGCGGGGAGACCCCGGCATGGCTCAGGAAGCCACGGATCTCCCGGGCGACGGTGATCAGGCGCTCCGGAAAGTTGGCCAGCACCCGGCGATCCAGCTCGTGGATGAACACGGGGGCAGCACTCCGCTGGCGGACGAAGTTCAACCCTCCGAAGTGATCGATGTGCCCATGGGTGATCAGGATGGCCGTCAGGTCCTCGAACCCCACCGGGCGCCTGTAACGATCCCGCACGACCTCGAAGCCCCGGATCAGATCCGCCTGGCTTTCCGGCAGCCCTGAGCCCGTGTCCACCAGGATGCGGTGGGAGTCCGCCAGGACCAGATAGACATATCCGTCCAGCTCGGGGAACAGTCGCACCGGAAGGCGGTAGAGCTCCACTCCGCCCCCGGTGCGGTAGCACAGCACTCCCTCTCGCTCCTCCCATGGTCCCTGCATCGCCCCCCTCCCACCTCTTCAGGGCAGCAGATCCCGGATCACCCGCAGGATCCCCTGGTCCCAGGCGACCCGGTGGGTGACACCGACCTTGCCGGCGAGCTCCGCCTGATGGGCCCGATACCACTCGTAAGTTCGGATGAGGGACTCCGCGTTGCTGTAGCGGGGACGCCAGCCCAGCTTCGCCTTCGCCCGATCGATGGCCACGAAGGAGTCCTTGTCGGCGGTCCCGTAGACCCAGCGATAGAGCGGCGAGAGGTGGAGCGCTTCGAAAAGCGCGAGGGCCGCCTTAACCGGCCGGGCGGGCAGCGGCCAGACCCTCGCCCCAGTGCCCGCGTGGTCGCACAGGGCCTGCACATCCTCCCGCACCGTGCCGAAGCGCTCCGCGCCGATGTTGAACGTGTCGTTGGCCTGCTCCGCCGGGACTGTGAGGGCTAAGACGATCGCCTCGGTCAGATCGTCCACATCGAGCAACTGGTAGCGGTTCCTGCCGCTGCCGATGATGGGGATGGGCTTGCCCCGCTCCACCCAGTCGAACAGGATCTGGAAGACGCCCAGGCGGCCGGGCCCGATGAAGGTCTTGGGCCGGATCACAGTGACCGTCAGCCCGCGCTCCCGGAAGGACTGACAAATCCGCTCGGCCTGGATCTTGCTTTCCCCGTAAGGCCCCACGCCCTGGAGCGGATCGTCTTCCCGGATGGGATGCTTGCGGGGGATGCCGTAGACCGCGGTGGAGGAGACGAAGACCACCCGCGGCACCCCGTGGGCCTGAGCGCTCTCCAGAACGGTCCGGGTGCCCTCCACGTTCACGGAGAAGATCTCCCGACGGGGCCAGAGGGGCAACGCCGCGGCGGCGTGGATGACCGCGTCCACGCCGCGCATGACCCGATCCACCGCCTTCCGGTCCCGCACGTCCCCCTTATGGAACTCCACCGGGCCGATGTAGTCCTCCTCGATGTAATCCGCGATGTCCAGCAGGCGAACCTCGTAGCCGTGCTGGATCAGCTTGTTGGCCATGTGGAAGCCGAAGAAGCCCGCGCCTCCCGTGATCAGCACCCGCATCCGACCTCCTTGCGCTCCGCGAAAGATTCTTAAGGCCCCATCCCGCGGGGACCCACCCCACCATATCACCGGAAGCCGGGAAGGGACAATCCGGAGGATCGCCCGCGGGCTCTCCGGCCCTCCGAGCCGTGATCGCTTTCGGACCCGGGGAGGGCAAGGGCGACGCCTTTCAGGGGATCCGTTAAAATAGAGGGCGCGTTGAGGAGGTGATCGCCCATGACACGAGCGGAGTGGAAGCCCGGGATGGAGGATCCGGTTCGGCTCCACGCCATTGTCCATGGGATCGTCCAGGGGGTGAATTTCCGGTATTACACCCGGTTGCGGGCGGAAGCCCTGGGCTTGAGCGGCTGGGTGGCCAATCGCTCGGATGGAACGGTGGAGGTGGTGGCGGAGGGGCCCCGTCCCGCTGTGGAGGCACTGCTCGACTTCCTGCGGCAGGGGCCTCCGGCCGCGCGGGTGGATTACGTGGAAACCTACTGGGAGAAACCCACCGGTGAGTTCCGGGGATTTCGCATCCGCTACGAGGTGGACTGAGCGTCAGATCCAGCGCCTGGCGTGGGCGGTCCTGTTGCTCTCCTTCACCGCCTGTGTGGCCCTCGCCGTCCTGATCCCCTGGCAGGTGATCACCTATCTGCGCACCTCGTATATAGGGACGCCGGCCCGGGCGGCGGCCCTTACAGGGATCCTCCGCCTGGAGCATCCGGGTGGGGAGCCGGTGGCCGTTCCCCCGGGCAACCCCTATCCCCGCCTCCGGGAGGGGGATCTCCTGGTGACCGACGCCCAGTCCCAGGGCCTGGCGATGTTCGCGGCGCCCTCCGGGCCGGGGCAGGAGCTGGCGATGGTCCAAATCTACCCCAACACCCAAATCGAGGTGCGGCGCGCCCGCTACCCTCGGTTTGGGATCAGCCCGGAGCCGGCCCGCCTTGTCTTCTATATCCGGAGCGGCCGGGCTCGCATCACCCGCCTGGAGAGCCCCCGGGAGGTAGAGCTGATCGTTCAGACGCCCCACGGGCAGGCGATGGTGCTCGCCGGGACCCTGGCGGTAGAGGTGCAAAACGATCGGGCGGATTTCACCGTGCGCGCCGGGCAGGCGCGGGTTCAGGGCTCCACCCAAGTGCAAGAGCTGCGCAGCGACCAGCGGGCGCGGATCGGCCTGGATGGGCGGGTGGAGGGACCCCTGGGGGCGGGCCGGAGCATGCTGCCGGATCTCTTCGGGGCGCCCCTCCCGGAGCGGAGCGTTGAGGAGCCGGTTCCTCCCAATCAGTGGGCGATCTTCACCTTCGTGAAGCAGCCGGGCGAGAGCAAAGGGAACGTCGTCCCCACCGTTGAGGCGGGGCGCCAGGCCCTGTCCATCACCCGCTCCGGCTTTGACCACGCCCAGACCGGCGTCTTCATCGTCCTCAACCAGGACGTGCGGGACTTCCGGTCGTTGCAGCTGCACATCAGCCTGAAGATCCTGTTCCAGGATGTGGCGGTATGCGGGGTGGTGGGGACGGAGTGCCCGCTGATGATCCGGCTGGAATACAAAGATTTCAACGGCAACGACCGCCAGTGGCTGCAGGGTTTCTACGCCGTGGGGGAGATCACGCCCCAGACCCCGGGGAGCTGCCTGCCGCAGGTCTGCCCGCCCCCGCTGAACCCGCACATCCGGGTGCCCCTGGGGGAGTGGTATACCTTCGATTCGGGGAACCTGATGGAGATCCTGCGGGCCGCCGGCGCTCCCCCGGTTACCCTGACCCGGCTGCGCATCTACGCCTCAGGGCACAATTACTCGGTGATGTTCTCCGAGCTGGAGCTGATCGGGGAGGAGTGAGAAGGGCGGCCTCAAGGGAGAGGCCGCCCCGTCTACCTCAGGCGAAGCACTTCTTGTGATAGTAGCGCATGCGGTTGCGCAGCCCGTCCTTGACCGGGAGCAGTTCACTGAGGTGGATCGGCTGGCCACACCGATAGCAGACGCGACGCGTCAGGTGATCCACCGCCTGCTCGACCTTCTTCTCCTCCCGCTGGATCTTCTTGCCTCCCTTGGCCATCGTTCCCTCCTCCGGCTGAGCTCCGCGCGGAAAGAATCCATCCCCAAAGTATGTCGCGGGGCTTCCTCTCCGTCAAGGCCGGCCCGGCTCACCGCACCCGCGGGATGGTGATCCCCTGCTGGTTCTGATACCGTCCGCCTCGCTCCTTGTAAGACCGCTCGCAGACCTCGTCCGCTTCGAAGAACAGGACCTGAGCGATCCCCTCGTAGGCATAGATCTTCGCCGGCAGCGGCGTGGTGTTGCTGATCTCCAGCGTGAGATACCCTTCCCACTCCGGCTCCAGGGGAGTGACGTTCACGATGATCCCGCAGCGGGCGTAAGTGGACTTCCCCACGCACACCACCAAGACGTTCCGGGGGATCCTGAAATACTCAACGCTGCGGGCCAGGGCGAAGGAATTGGGGGGGATGACGCAGACTTCCCCTCGCACGTCCACAAACGAGCGGGGGTCGAAGTTCTTGGGATCCACCACGGTGCTGTAAACGTCAGTGAACACCTTGAACTCGTCTGCGACCCGGATGTCGTAACCGTAAGAGGAAAGCCCGTAGGAGATCACCCCGGGCCGCACCTGGGATTCCTCGAAGGGCTCGATCATACGATGCTTCAGGGCCATCTCGCGGATCCAGCGATCGGACTTCAGGCCCATCGGGCGTCCTCCTCGCGCGTGGGATGAAGATGTTCTCCTCTCTTCACCGGAGGATCTGAAGCATGGCGCCCAGCAGCAACCCCTGAACCATCAGCCCGACCAGCCACAGCCCATAGGCTGCGGGCCGCTCGTGCTCATGCAGCAGGAACCCCAGGACCGCATGGAGGGCCCAGATCAGGGCTCCCAGCCCGGGGAGCCGGACCAGATGGAGGGAGGAGGTCAGTAGAGCGTGGACGGACCCTTCCAGAGGGATCTGGGGCGGCAAACCCGGGAACCGCATGCAGAGCCAGAGCCACATCCCCCAGAGGACGAGGGCCCCGAGGCCGATGAGCGCCCACGCCGCCCGATCCGCCCAGAAGGCCCGTTGCCGCCATCCGGGGAAGACCGTCGTCTGCTCCAGACGCTGGGTGGGCTTCATCGCCGCCCGCTCCCGGAAAGCGTCGATGAAGGCCTGAGGCTGAGCCGGTGAGATGGCATAGATGGCTGCCTCCGTGATCACCCAGAGCTGCCGGGGGAGATCCTCGGTGGCGAAGAAGAGGACGAGACGGTTCTCCTCCACGGCCCACGCGTGGCCGGTGTAGAGGCCCGGCCAGCGGATGCCGCGCCAGCCCCGCACCGCCCCGGGATGCGCCGGAGCCGGGCGCAGATCCTGAATGGCGTGCATAGGGATGATGTGAACCGCCGGCCACCAGGTCAGGATCAAGCCGTTGCGATCCAGATAATACCGGGCGGAATGGAGGCCCCGCAGGACGTAGCCGATCATGACGGCTCCCAGCAGGGCCAACCCGGCTCCGGTGGACGCCGCCGCCACTTCCGGCGAGGGCGGACGGGAGAGGGTGAAGAGGATCCCGGCCAGGGCGATCAGCCCGAGGAGGCCTTCCAGCAGGACGCCCACCCGCAGCCCGCGCCGCCGGTCCGGCCGTTCGGTCATCCCTGTCCCTCCGGCGGGGTCAGCATGTAACCGAACCCGCGCACCGAGACCAGCACCTCCCCCCGCTCCGGGTCCAGGCCCAGGCGCTTGCGGATCTGGCGGATGTGCACTTTCAGGAGCTCCCGGGCCTCCGGGTCATCCGTCTCGATCCCCCAGACCTCCCGCACCAGATCCGCATGGGAAACCACCTGGCCGGCGCGCCGGGCCAGCACGGTGAGGATCTTGAACTGCAGAGGAGGGAGCTGCACCGGCCGGCCGCGCCAGAGCACCCGCTTGCGGCCCTGGTCAATGATCAGCGGCCCCACCTGCACCACCTCGCCGCCGGTCCAGGTCTGGAAGGCCCGCCACGCCCGGGCCAGGCGCTCCCAAATGGGATCCGCCGCCGCGTCCTCCACCGGGCAGATCAGGGGAAGGGGAGAGCATCCCCGCAGGGCGTTGAACAGCCCTCGGCCGTTGCGCTCCAGCCACTCTCGATCCGCCACGATGACGTCGGGGACGGCGCGGGCGATCAGCGCCAGCCCTCCCCGCAAATCCGGCGCGTAATGCGCGCGATATCCCACCTGCAGGGCGCTCTGGAGCAAACGCTCCCCCAGCTCCAGATCCGGATGGATGATCAGCACCCGCAGGCGATCCATCCCTTCCATCCCCGGAGTCTCCCCTCGACGGGAATCCCCATTATGCCGGACGCCCTTCCGGTGCCGCCGGGCGCTCTGACGAAGTCGCGGGAGGCGTCCATTTCCGCACCCGCAGCCGGAGGCCTTCCACCCCGCTCACCTGGACGGGCGTGCCGGCCGGTATCATACCCGCTTCGCTCTCCGCCGTCCACAATTCGCCGGCTACGTGCACCATCCCAACGGGGTTGAGATCGGTGCGCGCCTCCCCGATGCGCCCGATCAACGCCTCCACGCCCATGACGCTGGGGCGGCGCTGAGCCTGGAGGGCCTTCGCCACGATAAAGCCGAAGAAGCCCGCCATGGCCAGCCCGGTGCCGCCGGCGACCCAAGGGGAGAGCGGTGGGAAGGGCGAACGGGCGACCGGGGCGAACAGGACCAGGGCCCCCGCGATGAACGTCGCCGTCCCCACCGCCGTCAGGGCGCCGTGGGTGGGCGCCTTGATGTCCAGGATGAACAGGACGATGGCCACGGCGATGAGCAGCAGCCCCAGCCAGTTGACCGGCAGCACCCCGATCCCGTAGGCCGCCAGGAGCAGGCACACCACCCCGATGAACCCGGCCACCCACCCGCCGGGGTTCGACAGCTCGATCAGGATGGCCTGCACGCCGATGGCCAGCAGGATGAGGGCGACGTTCGGATCCACCAGACGGTGGAGGATCTCCTCCACGATGTTCATCGGCAAGGGCACCATGACCGCCCCCTGAGTGCGCAGGGTGCGCGGTCCGCCCGACACCCGCACCGTTCGGCCGTCCAGCTGGCGGAGCAGGTCCTCGGGGCTCTCCGCGATCCCATCGATGAGGCCGGCCTCCAGGGCCTCTCGGGCGCTCACCGCCTTCGCGGATTCCACCGCGGCCTCTGCCAGCCGCACGGCATCCGGGCCGCGTCGCTCCGCCAGGCTGCGGACCTGGGCTTTCAGGATCTCCTTGACCTTCTGGCTGAGGGTCTGGGGGAGATCCTCCCCCTGGCCGCCGACGGGGGAGGCGGCCCCGATGGCCGTCTCCGGAGCCATCCACGCCAGGTGCCCAGCCAGGGTCACCAGCGTCCCGGCGGACCCCGCGATGGCCCCCCGCGGGGCGACGTAGACGATCACTGGAACCGGGCTCTCCCGGATCATGGAGACCAGACGCAGGGTGAGGTTGACCTCACCGCCCGGAGTGTTGAGCTGCAGCACCAGCGCCTCCGCCCCCTGATCCTGAGCAACCTCGATCCCCCGCCGCAAGTAATCCGCCACCACCGGGGTCAGCGCCCCCTCCACCCGCAACCACACCACCCGGGGAGCGGCGTCCGCCTCCACGCCCCCGGCTCCCAGCAGAAGCATCAAAATCCCCAACCACCCCATCCAGCGCCATCCACGCATCGGAGCTCCTTTCCGGTTCCGGCCCGACCGGATCGGCCCTGCCGTAGGGGGCCCCACAAGCAAACAGGTCACGGCTGAAGAGACCGCATGGTCGCGGCTGAAGCCGCTCCTACCCAACATCGATCCTCCTGTAGGAGGGGCTTCAGCCCCGAACCGCTGCCCCCATGGCAACGGCGATCATTCCCGAAGGGAGAGCCTTCAATCCAACCCCCTTTCCTCGATCCCGCAAGGGTCGCAGCGAAAGTCGCTCCTGCTTCCGATGGATGACAAAGCGCAAGCCGAAATGAATTTCAGCCTACCATGGGCGGAGATTTCACCCCGAACTCTTGTCCTCGATCCTGCAAGGGTCACGACAAAGGCCGCTTCCGCCGGAACAGATCCCATGGCTCATTCTATGGCATTCCATCGGTCTGTGCCTATATTCAGAAGGACAGATGCTTCATTCCACGCGCGCTCCCTCCAGCAGGCGCTCCAGCAAACGACGGGTTTCCCCTTTGAGATCGATCATCTCCCCCGGGGGACCCACGCAGGCTGGGCATCCCCGTTCGCACGGGCAGCGCTGGAGCACCTCGCCCGCCGCCTGAAGGAGAAAAGGCTGGACGGTGTAGAGATGCTCGGCGAAGCCGACACCCCCCGGCACGTTTTCATAGAGCAGCAGGGTGGGGCCTCCTGTGAGGCGGCCCTCCGGATCCACCAGGAGGCTCAGATCCGCCGGATCGCTCATCAGGAAGACGGGGGCCAGGTGATGGAGGAGATCCCCCAGCCCGGAGAGGGCGCTGCGGGTCCCTTGCATCTCCTCCAGACGCCGGTGGCAGCGCCGGCACACCGTGATCAGGTTCTCCGGGGCATGCGCCTCCGCCCGATCCCGGAAGGTTCGCAACGGACGAAGGTGATGGACATCGTGGGCCTGGCCCGGAAGCTCCGGCGCCCCGCACACCCGGCACCGGTAGCCGTCCCGGGATCGGATGGCCCGACGGATGGCCTCCCATTCCAGCCCATAATCCAGCGGTCCGATCCACACGCCCTCGGCGCGTAGGGCCTCCACGAGGGCGGGGCGCAGCGCCAGCCACCAGGCCGTGGTCGGGAGCGCTTCCTCCGGGGTCTCCACCTCCTCCCATCCGATGAGCTCCCCGCCGGGCCAGCGCCGGCGTCGGTATCCGACCACCCGCCGGGTGATCGTCACCTCCCCCCACGCCCCGACGGCCCACGGCGCCTCCCACCGGGCGTGCTCCTGATCGAGCGCCCAGCGCGCTTCCACGATGGGCTCGGTGAACTCATCCCCCTCAAACGGCTCCGCGAGGGCTTCCCCCCGCTCCCAGTCCACCGCGAGGACCCGGTAAGCCACCCCCTCGTGCAGGTAGACCGCCCCCGGGTGGACCAGGATGGGCGCGGAAGGGCGGTCCACCTCCCCGATCACCCGACCACTCGGCCCCGCGAGGCGGATGTGCACACGCTCCCCTGTGGTGGTGCGCAGGTTGATCTCCTGGGCCGGGTAGCGGTCCGCTCGGAAATACACCCGTCCATCTGTAGGGTTGCGGTAGAGCGGCTCCCCTTCCGCCATCATCCGCTCCACGATCCAGGCGGTGTCCAGAGTGCGGGCGAAGAGCTCGTCGGACCCCAGGGGCCACTCAAAGGCGGCGCAGCGCAGGTGATCCGTGAGAATCAGCAGATTGTCCGGATCGAAGCGAACGGCTTCGGGGGACCTCCGGAACAGGAATTCGGGATGGGCGGCCAGATATTCGTCCAGCGGCGTGGCGGTGAGCACCAGGAGGGCCACGCTCAGGGGCGTGCGGCGGCCGGCCCGTCCCGCCTGCTGACGGACCGAGGCGATGCTCCCCGGGTAGCCGACCATCACGCAGGCCTGCAGGGCGCCGATGTCGATCCCCAGTTCCAGGGCGTTGGTGGCGATCACCGCGCGGATCCACCCCTCCCGAAGCCCTCCCTCGATCTCCCGGCGCTCCTCCGGAAGGTATCCGCCGCGATATCCCCGCACCTCCCCGGGATCCCCACCTCGTTCGCTCCAGGCCTCCCGCACGATGCGCAACAGCCGCTCCACTGCCATGCGGGACCGGGCGAAGGCGATGGTGGGGATCCCGTGCTCCAGGAGGGTGAGGATCAACCCGGCGGCAGCGGTCAGAGCGCTCTGGCGCAGGCCGGTGGCGGCATCGAGCAGCGGGGGGCGATACAGGATGAAGTGGCGTTCGCCGGAAGGGGAGCCGTCATCCTCTACGATGTGGACCGGGGCTTCCACCAGCCCTTCGGCCAGCTCGGGACCGTTGGCGACGGTGGCGGAGGCCAGGAGGAACTGGGGTGCCGCGCCGTAAGCCCGGGCCAGGCGCCGCAGCCGTCGCAACACGTTCGCCACGTGGCTGCCGAACACTCCCCGGTAGACGTGGGCTTCATCGATCACCACAAAGCGCAGATGCCGCAGGAAATCCGCCCAGCGGGGATGCTGGGGCAGGATCCCCAGGTGCAGCATGTCGGGGTTGGTCAGGATCAGGCGCCCCCGCTCCCGGACGAAACGTCGCGCCTCGGCCGGCGTGTCCCCATCGTAAGGCAGCGCGGCCACCGGGAGCTCCAGGGCGGAGAGCCAGGCGCGCAGGACCGCGCGCTGATCGTGCGCTAAAGCCTTGGTGGGATACAAGAAGAGGGCTGTGGTCCGCGGGTCCTCGCAGAGCGCCTGAAAGATGGGGAGCAGAAAGGCCAGGGTCTTCCCGGAGGCCGTCCCGGTGAAGAGGGCCACGTGGGCCCCTTGACGGGCCGCCCGATACGCTTCCGCCTGATGGGTGAACAGCACCTGGATCCCCTGTCGCCGTAGCGCATCCTGACAGCGGGGGTGGAGATCTGCCGGGATGGGAACTTCACGGGCCTGCCGGGCGGGCGCCCGAGCCCACGCCGCCACATGCCGGCGAAAGGAAGGATCCTCTCGCCAGCGCTGCAACAGGCGCGCCAGCGCGAGATCGCCCATGCCCATGGCGGACCGCATCCCTCTCCGGACGCAACAGATGGTTGGGATCGCTCTCTCCTTCCATTATGCCTTCAAGGAGGGATTCCGGTATCCTTGGGGAAAACGGTCGTCGGGGTCGACGGCCATCCATACGTTCCGAACCCGGAGGGGCAATCGCGATGGTGGGGACGCTGATCAACGTGGCGACGGTGGTGGCCGGGAGCGGCGCCGGCCTGCTGGTGGGCAGCCGCCTCCCCGAGCGCATCCGCCAGACCGTGCTGAGCGGCTTAGGCCTGATCACCCTGGTCATCGGGATGAGCATGGCCCTTCAGACCCGGAACCCGCTGCTGATGCTGGCCTCGCTGCTGCTGGGCGGGGTCATCGGGGAGCTGCTGGGCTTAGAGGAACGGCTGCAGGCCCTGGGACGTTATCTCGAAACCCGCGTCTCCGGCCACAGCGGGGAAGGCAGCGCCTTCGTCAAAGGCTTCGTCACCGCCAGCCTGGTCTTCTGCGTCGGCCCCATGACCATCCTGGGCTCCATCCAGGACGGCCTCACCGGCAACTACACGCTGCTGGCCATCAAAGCCACCCTGGATGGCTTCGCCTCCCTGGCCTTCAGCGCCTCCCTTGGGATCGGCGTGATGTTCGCCGCCCTGACGGTGTTGATCTACCAGGGCGCCCTCACCCTGGGAGCCGGGTTGGTGAAAGCCGTCCTCACCGAGGCCATGATCACCGAGATGACGGCAGTGGGCGGAACCATGATCCTGGGCATCGGATTGCTGCTGCTCGACCTCAAGCGGGTGCGGGTAGCCAGCTTCCTCCCCGGCCTGTTCATCGCTCCCATCCTGGTCGCCCTTGCCCCGACCCTCAACGCCATGCTGGTCCGCCTGGGGATCCCCCTCACCCCATAAGATGCGGGAGGAATCCCGATGTTGATCCGAAACGGAACCCTGGTGACCGCGGAGGGGATGTTGCGGGCGGAGATCCGGATCGAAGGAGAACGGATCGCTGCCATCGGGGATCTGGCCCCCTACCCCGGCGAGCCGGTGGTGGACGCCGGCGGCGCATATGTGCTCCCCGGCCTGGTGGATCCCCATGTTCACATCGCTCTGGACACCGGGATCTACCGCACGGACGATGATTGGTGGATCGGAACGCGGGCGGCCGTCTTCGGCGGGATCACCACGGTGATCGACTTCGCCACTCAGTTCCGGGGGCAGCGCTTCGAGGACGCCCTGGCCGCCCGCCTGGAGGAAGCCCGGGAGAAGGCTGTCGTGGACTACGCCTTCCATATGATGGTCACCGATCTCCCGCCGGGCCGGGAGGGGGAGCTGGGAAAGCTGGTGGAACAGGGGGTGGCGGGCATCAAACTCTACACCACCTACCGGCCGAACTACTACGCCGATGACGCCACCCTGTTGCGGGTGATGCGGGCGGCGGGCGCCATGGGGCTGATCACCATGGTCCACTGCGAGAACGACGCCCTGGTGACCGAAGCCGCTGAGCAGCTGAAGGCAGCGGGGCGCACCGGCCTGCGGGAGCACGGCCGCTCCCGGCCACCCCTGGCGGAGATCGAGGCCGTCCACCGCGTTCTCTTCCTGGCTGCCGAGGCCCGCGCCCCCGTCTACATCGTCCACTGTTCCACCGCCCGCTCCGTGGATCTGGTCCACGAGGCTGCCCTGCGGGGGCAGCCCGCCTTCGCCGAGACCTGTCCTCAGTATCTGCTCCTGGACGAGACCGCTTACGAGGGCCCTCACCCGGAGTGGTATATCCTCCAGCCTCCGCTGCGCCCGGCCGCCGAGCGGGCCGGGCTGTGGGAGCGCCTGCACCGGGGCTGGATCGCGGCCGTCGGAACCGATCACTGCGATTACGCCTTAAGCCAGAAGACCGCCACGGGATCTTTCCTCACCACCCCCGGCGGGCTGCCGGGGCTGGAGACCATGCTGCCGCTGCTTTACACCTATGGTGTCGCCGAGGGGCGCATCGGATGGCCGGATTTGGTGCGCCTGTGCGCCACTGGCCCGGCGAAGCTCTTCGGGCTCTACCCCCGGAAAGGCGCCCTGCAGCCGGGGGCCGACGCCGACCTGGTGATCTATGACCCGGAGCCGGAGGAGACCCTCTCCGCCGCTCGTCTGCATCACATCGCCGGCTATACCCCTTATGAGGGCTGGCGGGTGCAGGGACGGGTGCGCACGGTGATCGTGCGGGGCCAGATCGTCGTGGAGGACGGGGCCTTCCGGGGGACGCCGGGATGGGGCCGCTTCCTCCCGGCCGCTCCCTTTACCACCCGACTCTGAAGGGGGCTCCCATGGGAAAGCGCGCGCTGGTGCTCTCCGGCGGCGGCGGGCGGGGCGCCTATGAGGTGGGGGTCATCCGCGCCCTTTACCGCGCCGGATGGATCCCGGAGATCCTGGTGGGCACCTCCATCGGCGCCGTGAACGCCGCCGCCCTGGCGGCGGGCTGGACCGCGGAGCGACTGGTGGATTTCTGGCTGGGCCTGCGATCCCATCACGTCCACCGCCCCCATCTGCGGATCTGGCGGAGCCTGTTCACCACCGAACCCCTTCGGGCCACCCTTCGCCGTTACATCGACTTCGAGCGCCTGAACGACCCCGACAACCCGCGGACGCTGCTGGTGCTGGCCACGGATCTCCGCCGGGGATGCCCGGTGGTCTTCGCCAGCCGCCCCATCCCCAAGACCCTCCCGGTTCGCATCGGGCCGGAGCACCTGCTCGCCAGCTGCAGCATCCCTTACATCTACCCGGCCACGCCGGTGGAGCGCAGCGTGTTCTGGGACGGAGCGGTGATGGCCAACACGCCGTTGAACGCGGCCATCGAGGCCGGCGCCGACGAGATCGTGGCGGTGCTGCTGGCCCCCATGCCCGGACAGGCGGGAGGCTGGCCTCTCCCCCGCCATCCCCTCCAGGCCCTCGCCCTCGTCCTCGATCTGGCTCTCCTGGCCACCTTCGAGAACGACTACCGCCAGCTGGAGGCGGTGAACCAGGCGGTGCGCGGAGGGCGTCCTCTCAAGCCCACCCATCGGGAGATCCGATGCCACGTGGTGGCCCCGGCCGCCCCGCTGCCCCTCTCCCGCATCCTGCGCTATGACCCAGCAGGGACCCGCGCCCTCATCGCCCAGGGGGAAGCGGATGCGCAGCGGATCCTGGACCGGCTGGAGGGATAAAGCCCCTGGGTTTGAAGGAGGGCAACATTCTCACAAGGTCGGATGAGTCATGCGGCGGACCCGGGCCAGGCCTGGCACATAAAGCCTGAACACCGAGGTTCGAGAGAGGACGTGGATGCCCTGAATCCGTCGATCCGGAATCGATCCCGCATCAGAGAAAATGGACGGCCCCGATCCACAAGCGCAACGCGTTGACAATAGCCAACGCTCGCGTTATCCTGGGCTCTGGAATCCATGCGTTGGGGCCGGAGAACCTGGGATGACCCCTCAGACGATCGAAGAGCTGTTTCAAGATCCCGTGTTCCGCCTGAAGTTTTTAGAGCTCCTGGATCGGGATCCGGCGTTCCGGGAGGAGGTGCGCCGCAAGCTGCTCACGGACGAGCTCCTTGCCCTCCCGGAGCGCGTGGAGCGCCTGCGCCTGGAAATCCATAAGGAGTTCGAACGGGTCTGGAAGGCGATTCAGGAGAACAATCGACAGATCGCGGCATTAACGGAACGGATGGAGCGGGTGGAGGCCCAGATCGCGACGCTCACCCAGCAGGTTCAGGAGAACAGCCGCCAGATCGCAGCGCTGACGGAGCGGATGGAGCGGGTGGAAGCCCAGATCGCAACGCTCACCCAGCAGGTTCAGGAGAACAGCCGCCAGATCGCAGCGCTGACAGAGCGGATGGAGCGGGTGGAAGCCCAGATCGCAGCGTTGACGGAGGAGGTGCGGGATCTTCGGCGGACTGTGGGCCGGATGGAGGAGCGCTGGGGGCTGGCCCACGAGAATATGGCCGAGGACCTTATGCCACGGTTTCTGGCTTCAGCAGGCCGCCAAGTGCGGCGGAGCGCCATGGTGCAGTTCGATGGGGAGGCCGACCTGGTCCTGGAGGTGGAGGAGGCGGATGGCCGCCGGGTCACGTGGGTGGTGGAGGTGAAGGGACGGGTGTGGGGTCCTCGCCCGTTCGAGCAGGTGCTGGAGCGAATCCGGGATGCCGTGTTCCGGAGCTGGTTGCAGCGGGAGGGGTTCCCGGAGCCGGTGATCCCGGTGGTCTTCGGGCTGGCGATCTATGCAGGGGCGGAGGCGATGGCGCAGAAGTTGGGGGTGGGGCTGTATGAGGCCCGGCGTGGGGAAGTCGTCGCCCCCTCTCTTCCAGAACCTTGATTCCCGAACCCCCATCTCCGAGGCCGCAAGACCGCGGCGGAAACCGTTCCTACGGAAATCGGTCCTTTAGGAGGGGCGCTCGCCCCGAACTTTGATCTTTGATGATGCAAGGTTCGCAGCTCCTATTTTGGCGGTTGACGTGGATTTTGACCTGCAATCTTAGGACTCAGCGGCCCGGGCTCTTCGCTCCACTCACTGTCCGAATGAAGTGGTGAAAACCCATCGTTTCGCTCTGCCTGGCTCCGGGTCGCCGCAAAGGCGGATCCTGGATCGGCTGGAGGGATAAAGCCTCGCCGATCCCTCACGGCTCTTCGCCCGCGATGGCCGCCTCCAGACGACGAACCCCGTCATACCAGGCATCGTCCCCTTTCACAAAACGCTCCACCCCAATGGCCCGGAGCGCCCGCCGGCCCTCCGGGTCCTCATGGGCGCTCAGCAGGAGCGCCTGGATCTCCGCCCGGACCTGGGGGGCAAGCCGGGGAGCGGCGACCACCGGCGGCGCTCCGAACTCGGAGGAGCGATCGATCACCCGCACCTTCCCGGCCAGCTCCGGCTCCTGTTCCAGCAGGAACTGAAGGACCAGGCTGTCAACGGCCGCCCCATCAGCCAACCCCTGAGCGACCGCGCGGATCGCCCGGTCATGCCCATAGGTGAAAAACGTGCGCCGGAAGAACCTCGCTGGCGTCTCACCCAATCGATGCACCAGATAGCGGGGATAGAGATAACCGGTATTGGACAGCGGATCCACGAAAGCGAAAACGCGCCCCCGCAGATCCTCCATCCGGTGGATCGGGAGGTCCGCCCGCACGATCACCCATGACTGATATGTGGGCTTCCCGTTCACCACCGGCACGGCGAGCAACGAGAATCCGTGCTCCCGCTGGCCGATTACATAGGCCCACGTGCAGATGAAGGCAATATCCACCTCGCCGCGAGCGATGGCCGTGTTCATGTCCCGATAATCCCGGCGCTGGACCCTCTCCACCGGGCGGTTCAAGCGATGGGAGAGATATTGAAGCAGCTCCTGGTAAGCCTCCGCAGAGCTCTGGGGCGAGAGGACAGCGGCGATGCCCACCCGCAGCGGGACCACTCCGGTGTGTCGCGGGGTCGCCAGCGGCACCCGCCGATTGAAATCTACATAGGGCATGGGCTCGGCGGTCCCTCCGCAAGCTCCCAGCCAGAGGGTCAGGGCCACAAGCCCCCAACGCAAAGCCCTGCAGAGCCTCTTGACGCCCATCCGCTCCCTCGCGAAGATCCGGGCGGATCCTCTAATTCCTCGCTCATTCTACCCGCAACCCGGCCAGGAGGGGCGACCGCTTCGCCTCCCCCATGGGGCTGCCAGGGATGCTCGCGACGCGTCGGCTGTCCGGTGTTTCCCTGACAGCGTTCCGGGTTTCCCGGACAGGCTTTCGGGATCCCCCTGACAGACCGTGCCCCGCGGACGCAGGGTTTCCCTGCTACCCCCTCGCCCCGGCCCCACTTATGCTGAGGATGGAAGCAGCCGCCCCGAGCCTGGATCCCCTAAGGGCCCCCACAGGCCGATGGGGCCGGGCCGATAGGGTCCGTGGGGAAACCCGCGGGCCTGCCGGATTCGCAAAGGGGACGGTGCCTTCGGGCCCGTCCCCTTTTTGAGTTCCAGTCCCGGCGAGGAGGTGGAACAATGACGGGATCCGCGGGGAAGGTGGACCTGGATCGGCGGGAGGTGCTGGCGAAACTGGCCAGCGCCGTCTTCGCAGGGCTGGTGGCCCCCGCCGTCCTCGGCGAGTCCGCGGCGCCTGCGGAGGCGGCGACCCCCCCGGAGCTGCCCGTGCTGCCCCCGCCCCAGCCGGAAGAGGACCCGCTGATCCGGATGATGCGGGATCTCCAGCGGGCGCTGCAGAAGCCGGTGGAGCAGCGGCGGTGGGTGATGGTGATTGATCTGCGCAAGTGCGTGGGCTGCCACGCCTGCACCATCTCCTGTGTTGTGGAGAACAAGCTGCCCCCGGGCGTGGTCTATCGCCCCGTCCTGGAAGAGGAGCTGGGAACCTATCCCCACGTCGTCCGGCGGTTCATCCCCCGCCCGTGTATGCAGTGCGATCGGCCGCCCTGCGTCCCCGTCTGCCCGGTGAACGCCACCTGGAAGCGGCCGGATGGGATCGTGGTGATCGACTATGAGCAGTGCATCGGCTGCCGCTACTGCATCACCGCCTGTCCTTACGGGGCGCGGACCTTCGACTTCGGCGATCGCTATACCGAAGGGACGCCGAGGGCCCAATCCTTCCTGCTCGGCAAGGAAGGCGCGGCGGTCCACGAGACGATCCCCATGTTCGAATACGGTCAGCCCCGCCCCCGGCGGGATGAGAGCTCCCCCATCGGCAACACCCGCAAGTGCCACTTCTGCCTGCATCGTATCGAGCGGGGCCTGTTGCCGCAGTGCGTGGTCACCTGCATCGGCCGGGCCACCTTCTTCGGGGACGCCAACGACCCGGAGAGCCTGGTCGCCGAGCTGATCGCCCGCCCGAACGTGATGCGCCTGAAGGAGGAGCTGGGGACGGAGCCTAAAGTCTATTACCTGCTCTGAGCCGGACGCGCAATAAGGAGGCTTCCATGATGCGACGGGTTCTGTATGGGGTGGCCATCCTGGCCGTGCTGTTCGGCCTGTGGGGGATCTACGATCGTGTCGCCTTCGGACACCAGAACGCAGCCTACGGGAGCTATGTGGTCTGGGGCCTGTGGGTCGCCCTGTATCTTTTCTTCACCGGCGTTGCGACGGGGACCTTCGTCTTCGCCACGCTGGAATATCTGTTCCGCGTGCCCATCTTCGCCCGCACCGGTCGCCTCTCCCTCTTCCTGGCCCTGATCACCCTGGGAGCCGGCCTGCTGCACATCTGGCTGGACCTGGGGCGTCCGGAGCGGGTCTGGAAGGCTTATCTGCAGCCCAACTTCAACTCCGTGATGGATCAGATCGTTTGGGGTTATACCCTCTTCGGCCTGATCATCCTGGCCATGCTGGCCATGAGCTTCCGGCCCCAGCGCTACGCCGGATGGCTGAGGATCCTCTCCGCCATCGGCCTTTTCCTCGCACTCTTCCTGAGCGGCGGCGTGGGAGCCCTCCTGGGCGTGCAGGCCGCCCGTCCCTTCTGGCATGTGGGCCTGTTCCCCGTGCAGTTCCCCTTCTTCTCCCTGGCCTCGGGGGCGGCCCTGCTGCTCCTGGTCTATGGCCTCTTCGATCGGGCGGCCAACGAGCATCGGGCGCAGCTTCTTCGAACCCTGGCGATCCTGACCCTGGTGCTGCAACTGGTCAAGCTGTATTTCCTGTGGGCGGACTACTCCCAGAGCCTCTACGGTGGGATGCCCCAGAACGTGGCCGCTGTCCAGGAGGTGCTCTTCGGGCGCTACTGGTGGGCCTTCTGGATCCTGCAGCTGTTCCTGGGGAGCCTGGTGCCCATCGTCATCCTTCTCTGGCCGGGGCTCTCGACGAAGCCCGCGTGGGCGGCCCTGGCAGGCTTCCTGGTCCTGGTGGGCTTCGCCGCGGCTCGAGCGAACATCGTGTTCCCGGCCCTCGCGGTGCCGGAGCTGAAACAGCTCATCGGTGCCTTCCACAGCGCCCGGCTTCAGTTCCATTACTTCCCGAGCCTGATGGAGTGGGCTGTCAGCGTCGGCATCAGCGGCCTGGCCGGGCTGGTCTTCCTGATCGCCTACGAGCGCCTGCCGATGACCCCTGAACACGTCCCGGAGGCTCCGACGCGCTGACCCGCGCGGGGCCCCGATCCTTCACCGGACAGGAGGTGTGGGATGACGAAGGCGATGCCTCGACCGACGGAGATCCGGGAGGAGCTCCCGGCGGAGAAAACCGAAGGAACCGCCTTGACCCGGCGGGACTTCTTGAAGACGGCGGCCCTGGTGGGGAGCACTGCCCTCTTCGCCCACGCGGCCCGCACCCTGGCGAGCTTCCACCCGGAGGCCGAAGGGGAATACCCGCTGGGCCGGCCGGAGAACATGATCTTCACCGTCTGCCAGCAATGCAACACCCAGTGCGGGATCAAGGTGAAGCTGCTGGACGGCGTGGCGGCCAAGATCGACGGCAACCCCTACTCGCCCTGGGCCCTCTACCCCCATCTCCCTTATAAGACGCCGATCTCCCAGGCTGCTGCCATCGATGGGGGGATCTGCCCCAAGGGCCAGGCGGGCATCCAGACCGCCTACGACCCGTATCGCCTCCGGGTGGTCCTGAAGCGCAAGCCCGGCACCAAACGGGGCGAGAACCAGTGGATCACCATCCCCTTCGAGCAAGCCATCCGGGAGATCGTCGAGGGGGGCGACCTCTTCGGCGAGGGCCCCGTGCCGGGCTTGAAGGAGCTGTGGGCCCTGCGGGATCCCAAAGTCATGAAGGCGATGGGCGATTTCGTGAAGAAGATCTGGGGGGAGAAAGATCGGGAGAAGAAGAAGGCGCTGGTGGAGGAATTTAAGAAGCAGTTCGCAGACCATCTGCATACCCTGATCGATCCGGACCACCCGGACCTGGGTCCGAAGAACAACCAGATCGCCATCATCTGGGGACGGCTCAAGGGCGGGCGCTCGGATTTCATCCACCGGTTCTTCGGCGATGGCCTGGGGACCGTCAACCGCCACGGCCACACTACGGTCTGCCAAGGCTCTCTCTACTTCGGCTGCAAAGCGATGTCCGAGCAGTTCGTGGACGGGAAGTTCTCCGGCGGGGCCAAGTTCTACTGGCAGGCGGACCTGGGCCACAGCGCGTTCGTCATCTTCGTGGGCGCCAGCCCCTTTGAGGGGAACTACGGCCCGCCGCTACGGGTGACCAAGATCACCGAGGGGCTGGTCTCGGGCCGGCTGAAGTATGCGGTGATCGATCCCCGTTTCTCCAAGACGGCGGCCAAGGCCTGGAAGTGGATCCCCAACAAGCCGGGGACCGAGGGCGCCATCGCCATGGGGATGATCCGCTGGATCATCGAGAACCGGCGTTACGACGAGCAATACCTGCGCAACGCCAACCGGGCCGCCGCCCAAGCCGCCGGGGAGCCCACCTGGACCAACGCGGTCTGGCTGGTGAAGATCGGCGAGGACGGCACCCCCGGCCCCTTCCTGCGGGCCTCCGAGATCGGCCTCACCACTAAGCAGGAGGTGGAGAAAGAGGGGAAGAAGGTGACCGTCTATGTGACCCCCGACGGCAAGCAGTTCGCCTACGACCTCCTGGTGACCATGGTGGAGGGCAAGCCGGTCGCCTTCGACCCCAACGACGCCGAGACCCCGGTGGTCGGGGACCTCTTCGTGGAGGCCACCCTCACCGCCCCGGACGGCAAAGCCATCCGGGTGAAGAGCGGGATGCAGATCCTGAAGGAGTCGGCGGAGAAGATGACCATTGAGGAATACGCCGCCGAGGCGGGGATCCGCCCTCAGGACATCGTGGAGCTGGCCCGGGAGTTCACCGCCCACGGCAAGCGGGCCGCCGCCGACGTCCACCGCGGCGTCTCCCAGCACACCAACGGCTTCTACAACGTGGTGGCCTGGTTCACCTTGAACCTGCTCATCGGTAACTACGACTGGAAGGGCGGGATGATCAAGGCCTCTACCTATGATTACACTGGGGCCAAGGCCAAGAAGCCGTTCAACCTGGGCGCCATGAACCCCGGCAAGCTCTCCCCCTTCGGGATCAGCATCATCCGCCATAATGCGAAGTGGCAGGATACCACGCTCTACGACGGGAAGTATCCGGCGAAGCGGAACTGGTATCCGCTGTCGTCGGACATCTACCAGGAGCTGATCCCCTCCATGGGGGACGCCTATCCGTATCCCATCAAGATCCTCTTTATCTACATGGGCTCGCCGGTCTACGCGCTGCCTGCCGGCCACACCAACATCGAGATCCTGAAGGATCCGAAGAAGATCCCTCTGATCGTGGCCTGCGACATCGTGGTCGGCGAGACGTCGATGTATGCGGATTACATCTTCCCGGATCTCACCTACCTGGAGCGCTGGGAGTTCGCCGGCTCCCATCCCTCGGTGGCCTGGAAGGTCCAGCCGGTGCGGCAACCGGCCATCCCGCCGCTCACGGAGACGGTGAAGGTCTTCGGCCAGGAGATGCCGCTCTCCCTGGAGGCCCTGCTCCTGGGCTTGGCGGAGGCGCTGGGCCTGCCGAACTTCGGCCCCAACGGCCTGGGCGAGGGCATCCCCCTCACCCACCCCGACCACCTCTACCTGCGCATGGCCGCTAACCTGGCCTATGGGGAGAAGGAGGACGGCTCCGACGCGGTGCCGGATGCCGACGATGAGGAGGTCCGGATCTTCCTGGAGGCCCGGCGGCACCTCCCGAAGAGCGTCTTCGACCCGGAGCGCTGGAAGGAGACCGTGGGAGAGGCCCTCTGGCGCAAAGTGATCTACGTGCTCAACCGGGGCGGCCGCTTCCAGGACTTCGAGAAAGCCTATGAAGGCGATCAGGTGAAGAACAAATACGGCAAGCTGATCAACCTCTACCAAGAGAAGACGGCAACCACCAAGAGCGCGATGACCGGCAAGCCGCTGATCGGCTACCCCACCTACATCCCCGCGCCCACCGATGTGCTGGGCAACCGGCTGGAGGACGAGAAGGAGGGCTACGAGTTCCACCTGATCACCTACCGGGAGATCTTCCACACCAAGAGCCGCACCATCTCCAACTACTGGCTGCTGGCCCTGGCCCCCGAGAACTACGTCCTGATGAACGCCCGGGACGCCGCCCGGCTGGGCCTGAAGGACGGGGATTGGGTGCGGATCGTCTCGCCCACCAACCCGGAGGGGGTCTGGGACCTGGGCAACGGCCAGAAGAAGCCGATGATCGGGAAGGTCAAGGTCGTCCAGGGGATCCGCCCCGGGGTGATCGCCTTCAGCCTGGGCCACGGCCACTGGGCGTATGGGGCCTCGGACGTGATGATCGACGGGGTGGCCGTGAAAGGCGATCCGCGTCGGGCGACTGGCATCCACGCCAACGCCGCCATGCGGGTGGACCCCTACCTGAAGAACACCTGCCTGGTGGACCCGGTCGGCGGCTCGGCGGTGTTCTACGACAGCCGGGTGAAGGTGGAAAAGATCTAAAAGCCCAAAGGGGTGCCATCCCGAATCCAAGACGGACGGCGGAGAGGGGCGCTCTCAGGCGGCCCCTCTCCGCTTTCCATAGCGAGGACCCCCCTTCCGGGCAAAATCAGGCCGATGTGGGAGGCAAGGATGCGAACCCGCTGGGCAATCTTCGGAACCCTGATCGCCGTCGGGATCGTGGTCTGGCTGGCCATGAATCCCCCACGGCCTCTTCTCAACGTTCTCAAGCGCGTGGACCCCTCGCCGGAGACCGGGGCGCGGCTGGTGGAGCGCTACGGCTGCCGGCGCTGCCATCGCATCGGCGACTCGGGGGGGATCCTGGCGCCGGATCTCAACGGGATCACCCAGCGGGTGGGGGATCCGGCCATGGTGAGCCTGCGGCTCTGGCTCCGGGACCCCCAGGCCGTCAAGCCCGGGACCGCCATGCCGAACTTTCATCTCTCCGATAGCGAGATCGAGGCGATCCTCGCCTACCTTCAGGCGCTGGACGCCCGGCGCCCATAGCCAGTCCTCATAGTCGTGGGGAACTCCCATCGGACCCAGCGCGTCGTGGGACAGAACAGATTCGGCACGCACCCGACCCCCAAAGGCCCAGGCGAGCCCTAAGCTCTGCGATGTGCAAACCCTTTAACTTGACAGATCCGACAGAACCCATATAATAGGGTATCAAATCGGCAGGAGTGGGGTTTTCCAGACATGCTGGCACGGCGTCTCGCGAGCGTCCTCCGCGGCTACGGGTGGTATTACTTTTACTTTGCCGCGCCTGTGGCGGGGCCGCTCGCGCGTGCCACGTGATGGTTCCACCTCATCCTAACGATCTCACCCATCGGCGCGGAGCGGCTCCCCGGAGCCCCCGCGCCGATGGCGTTTTCATGGGGAGGAGACATGATCTGCGGCATCCGCGGCGCGATCACCGCCCAGGCCAACACCCCCGAGGCCATCGCCTCGGCCACCCGAACGCTGCTCCAGGCCATCGCCCGGGCGAACCACCTCGCCCCCGACGAGATCGTCGCCGCCTGGTTCACCACCACCCCCGACCTCAACGCCGCCTTCCCCGCCGCCGTCGCCCGGGAGATGGGATGGACCCACGTCCCCATGCTCTGTGCCCAGGAGATCCCTGTCCCCGACGGATTGCCCCGCTGCATCCGTGTCCTGCTGCTGGTCCAGCCCCGCCGGCCCCTCCAGCCCGTCCCGGTTTACCTGGGCGAGGCCCGCCGGCTCCGACCGGACCTGTTTAACGGGGAGGGAGATCCCGCCCCGGAGCCGGATCCCCCGCCCCCCACCCTGACCCGTCCGCGGGTGGCCTTCCAGGGGGAGCCGGGGGCCTACTCCCATGAGGCCGCCGAGCGCTTCTTCGGGGGCGAGCTGGAGCTGCTCCCCTGCACCACCTTCGCCGAGGTCGCCCAGGCCGTGGAGGCCGGCCGGGCCGACTTCGGGATCCTGCCCGTGGAGAACTCCACTGCGGGCTCCATCAACGCCGTCTATGACCTCCTCCTGGAGCGGGACCTCCGGATTTGGGGGGAGGTGATTCTGCGGGTGCGACACTGCCTCCTCGCCCCTCCGGGGACCTCCCTCTCGGATATCCGGGCGGTGCGCTCCCATCCCCAGGCCCTGGAGCAGTGCGCCCGCTTCATCGCCCGCCACGGCTGGGAGGCCATCGCCGCCCCCGACACCGCCGGCAGCGCCCGCATGCTGGCCGAGCGCCCGGAGCCCGGGGTCGCCGCCATCGCCAGCCGCCTGGCCGCCGAACGCTACAGCCTGGCGATCCTGGCCGAAGGCATCGAGGACGACCCCGAGAACGCCACCCGCTTCTTCATCGTCAGCACCTATGAGCCCCCCCGCGCCGCCCGCAACAAGACCTCCATCGTCTTCAGCACCCGCCACGTGCCGGGAGCCCTCCATGCCTGCCTCGGGGAGTTCGCCGCCCGCGGCATCAATCTCACCAAGCTCGAGTCCCGCCCCCGCCGCGGCCGCCCCTGGGAATACGTCTTCTACGTGGACTTCGAGGGCCACTGGCAGGATCCAGCGTGTCGTGAGGCGCTGCTGGGCCTGCTCCAGCGGGCCTCTTTCCTGAAGCTGTTGGGCTCTTATCCGGCCGCTGAAGGAACCGTCTCAAGCCACGAAGAAGGAGGAGAGCGATGATCGTGGAATGCGCGTCCGATATGGACCCCCGTGCCATCCAGCGACTGGTGGAGCACCTGCAGGCCAGGGGCAAGCCCGTCTATCGGATCCACGGGCCCCAGCCCGTGTTAGTTTGCCCGGATGATCACGACCTGGATCCTCAGGAGCTCCAGACCTGGCCCGGCGTCCGACGGGTGATCCCGGTCCGTCATGCCTTCCAGCTGGCCGCCCGGGATTACCGACCAGAGGGCACCCAAATCCGGGTGGGCGAGGTGCTCATCGGCGGGGAGGAGCCGGTGTTGATCGCCGGCCCGTGCGCTGTGGAATCCCGCTCCCAGCTCCTGGAGACCGCTTACGCCGTCCGCGAAGCGGGCGCTCATATGCTGCGTGCAGGGGCCTTCAAGCCCCGCACCTCTCCCTACTCGTTCCAGGGATTGGGCTGGGAGGGACTGGAGTTGCTGGCCGAAGTCCGCGCCGAGACCGGCCTCCCCGTGGTGACCGAAGTGATGGCCCCCGAGGAGATCCCCCTGGTGGCCGAGGTCGCGGACGTCCTGCAGATCGGCGCCCGCAACATGCAGAACTTCAGCCTGCTCAAGGCGGCCGGCCGCCAGCCCAAGCCGGTCCTCCTCAAGCGCGGGATGAGCGCCACCATCGAGGAATGGCTGCTGGCGGCGGAATACATCATGGCCTACGGGAACTTCCAGGTGATCCTGTGCGAGCGGGGGATCCGCACCTTCGAACGGATGACCCGCAACACCCTGGACCTCAACGCCGTGCCGGTGGTCAAACGCCTGAGCCACCTGCCGGTGCTGGTGGATCCCAGCCATGGCACAGGGGACGCGGCGTATGTGATCCCCATGGCCCGGGCCGCCATCGCCGCCGGAGCGGACGGCCTGATCACCGAGGTCCACATCCGCCCGCAGGAGGCCTGGTCGGACGGCCGCCAGTCCCTCACCCCGGAGGCCTTCGCCCGCATGGTCCGCGAGGTCCGCGCCGTGGCTCGGGCCCTGCGGGAGCTGGAGGGCGATTCCCATCGCGCGTAAGGAGGGACGATGGCGCCGTTCCGCTGGGGGATCATCGGGCTGGGATTGATCGGCGGCTCCATCGCCCATCGGCTCGCCCGACAGGGGCTCCCGGTGCTGGGAGCGGATCAGGATCCCCGGACCCGGGAGCAGGCCCGGGCCTCCGGGATCTTCGAGGACGTCCTGGACCCGCCGGCCCTGGTCGCCGCCGCGGAGGGCGTGATCCTGGCCACCCCGGTGGGCGCGATCGAGGAGCTGCTGCGGACGCTGCCGTGGCGGCCGGGACAGGTGGTGCTGGACACGGGAAGCACCAAGCGACGGGTGGTAGCGGCGATGGGGAAACTGCCGGACGGCGTGGGCGCCGTGGGTGGACATCCCATGGCCGGCCGGGAGACCTCGGGCTTCGAGGCGGCGGACCCGGATCTCTTCGTCGGGCGGCCGTTCCTGCTGGTCCCCACTTCCCGCACCACCCCCGAGGCCGCCGCGCGGGCGGAGGAGCTGGCGCGCCTCCTGGGTGCCCGGCCGCTGTGGATGGAGGCGGAGACCCACGATCGTCAGGTGGCCTGGATCAGCCACCTCCCCTACGTGACGGCCATGGCCCTCGTCGCCGCCGTGGAAGCCACCGGGGATCCCGCCCTCTGGGAGATCGCCGCCTCCGGGTTTCGGGACGCCACCCGGGTGGCGGCCAGCGATCCCCGCATGATGGGGGAGGTCATCCGCAGTAACGCCGATGAGGTCGTCGCCGCCCTGGAGGCCCTTCTCCGGATCCTGGAGGCCTGGCGCGCCGCCCTGAAGGCCTCCCCGCCCTCGCTCCCTCCAGAATGGCCCCGCCTGGCCGCACGCCGCCGTGGATGGTCGAGGGGCGCCTGAGGGCTCCTCACAGAACGGGATGTGCCATCCACGATCGGCCCACCAGGTTCGCCCGGTAAAGGAGATCCCGATTCGCCAGCGCCTCCGGCGTCGGCCCATCGAACCACACCCGATGGTCCTCCCCGATGATCACCGCTCGGTCCGCCACCAGGCGGGCCAGCTCCAGGTCGTGGGTGGCCACCAGCAGCGTCTTGCCCAAGCGGCGCAGACCCCACAGGATCTCCACCAGGCGATCATTGGTCCGCGGGTCCAGGCCGGTCGTGGGCTCGTCCAGCAGCAGCACGTCCGGGTTCACCGCCAGCACGGCCGCCAGCGCCACCCGCCGCTTCTGGCCCTCGCTGAGCTGGAACGGGGCCCGATCCGCGAGCCCCTCGATCTCCAGAAGGCGGAGCATATCCCGCACCCGGCGCTCGACCTCCTGCGGCGGGAAGCCGAGCTGGGCCGGCCCGAAGGCGATCTCCTCGAAGACCGTGGGGTTGAAGAGCTGGGCATCGGAGTTCTGGAAGAGCAATCCCACCCGCCGCCGGAACTCCCGGAAGAACGCCGGGCGGGCCAGGCTGGCGGGCGTCAGGGGATGCCCGAAGGCATGGACGGTCCCGGAGTCAGGGAACAGAAGGCCGGCCAAGACCTTCAGTAGGGTGGATTTGCCGCAGCCGTTGGGCCCAAGGAGCGCCACCTGTTCCCCGGATGCCACCCGCAGGCTCACCCCGGCCAGGGCCGGGAACCGCCCCAGATAGGTCACCCGCACCTCATTCACCTCGAAGACCGGCCGGCCGTCAGCGGACCACATAGACCCCTCCGAGCATCAGCAGGGTCAACGCCGCCAACGCCCCGGAGGCCCATACCGAGGATCGACGCCGTTGAACGAAAGCCACCCGGCCCTGGAAGCCCCGGGCGAGCATGGCCTGGTGGATCTCCCGAGCCAGAGCCTCAGACCGGAGAAAGAGGGCATAGGCGGCGGCCGCGCCGAGCCGTCGGCCCGCATCCCCTGCCCGCCCGCCCAGGACCCGAGCCTGCCAGGCGGCATACATGTCCTGGACCACCGTTAGGAGGACGAAGATGTAGCGATAAGTCAGGGTGAAGAGCATCCCCACCGCCGCCGGAAGCCCCAACGCCCGAAGGCCCCGCAGCAGCTCGAACCAGCCGGTGGTCACGGTGAGCAGGGTGACCAGGGAAACCGAGGTCGCCGCCCGAAGCATCACCATGAGGCCCCCGGTGAGACCCTGGCGGGTGAGGCTCAGCTCCGAGGGCAGCGCCAGGGGCCCCAACCGGGCATCGGGCCCGAACCGGACCAGCACCACCAGCGGCTCCCCCGGATGAACCAGGCTGGTCATCCCTGGCAGGACGATCAAGCCGGTGAAGAACAGCACCACCAGCCCCGTGCGCCCCAGGAACGATCGCAGGTCCAGCCGTCCCAAGGCGGCCAGCAGAACACAGCCGCCGTAGAGGAGGGCCAGGGGCGCCAGGCCCCGGCTGAGGCTGGCGGCGAGGATCAGGGCCAGGAAGCAGAGAACCTTGACCTCCGGGGACGCCCGCTGCAACAGCCCGTCCCGCCGGGCGATCTCCTCCGCGTAGAGCGCCCGCCGGACGACCTCCAAGGCGCCGACCAGGGTCCGGGCGACGAAATCCAGTCGGACCCGACGGGCTTCGGAGGTCCCAGGGCCCAACGGGGCGGATGGACGCCCCAACCAGGGCGGAAGGGTCAGGACCGGGTCCGAGGCCGAAGGAGAAGCCACCGCAGGATCCCCCATACCAGCACGGCCAGCAAGACGCCCATCAGGGCAGAGAGCAGATACCCGATCACTTCTCCTCCGGGAACCCCCTCCAGGATGGGAACGGCGTAATCCGGCAAGAGCCCGGACCACCACCCGCTCAGCACGGCGAGGCCACGGGGCACATATCCGATCAGCCCCTCCAGCTCCTCCGGCGCCCACTCCCCGAAGGCCGTCCCCGGAGCCAGAAGGCCCAGCGGGGTGAGGACGATCAGCAGGCCCAGCACCACCACCAGCGGCAGCCAAGCCCCGGCGGCCCACTTTCCTTCCGCGGGGCGGGCCAGCAGGTCAGGCTGGACCCGATGCACGTAGCCGACGATCAACCCAGTGACCAGGGCCTCCACCGGGCCGGCCACGACCAGATGGGCGAACATCATCGCCGGCACCGCCAGATTCAAAGGATACGGGTTATAGAGCGGGGTCCCATCCGGGGCGCGGAAGAGAAGGGGCTGGAGGCCCAGCTCGATGGCCGTGGCCAGGGCTGCCGCGTTGATGCTCAAATACCCTGCCAGAGCCGCGGCCATCAGGAGACGGGTCCGCGAGGGGGAGCGACCGGCGACGACCTGATAGACGAAGTAAGCCACAGCCGGGGCCAGGATCCCCAGGTTGAAGACGTTGGCCCCCAGGGCCAGGATGCCCCCATCCCCGAAGAAAAGGGCCTGGATCGCCAGGGTCACCGTCATGGCCAGCATCGCCCCCCAGGGACCCAAGAGGATGGCGGCCAGGGCGGCCCCCACCGCGTGGGCGGACGTTCCGTCCGGGACGGGGACGTTCAGCATCTGGACCACGAACCCGAAGGCCGAGGCCAGGGCCAAGCGGGCCAGGATCGCCCCGTCGGACTCCTGCCGCAGACGCCGGACAGCCACGTAGAGGGCGGGGGCAGAGCCGGCGGCGAGAACGGCGCAGGTTTCCGGGCTCAGATAGCCATCGGGGATATGCATCTCGGCCTCCTCGGGCGGATGATCCGGGCTCAGCGGGCTGCCGCCTGCGAAGCAGGCGGATCCTTCTTCCCCTCGACGGAGGCGCGGCACCGCGGGCAGAGGCCAACCAGCATAAGGGTGAGTTGCTCGATGGCCAGCCCGGAGCGCGCCTGAAGCTCCCGGGCGATATCCCCCAGGAGATCGGCCTCCAGATGGAGCACCTCCCGACACGAACGGCAGAAGAAGTGCGCATGGCCAGGCTGGTCCCGCCACTCGTAGACGATGCGGCCCTCCCCCAGGACGTGGCGGTCCAGCAAGCCCAGCCGGGCCAACAACCGCAGGGTGCGGTAGACCGTGGAGAGGTCCACGGCAGGCGCGTAGGCCCGGACGGCGGCATAGATCTCCTCGGCGGTCATATGCCGTCCCGCCGAGCGAAGGGCCTCCAGGATCAGCATCCGCTGGGGCGTCACCCGGAAGCCGTGCCGGCGCAACGTCTGTCGGATCGAATGACAGTGCGGCACCTCGCCTCCTCCGCCTTCCTCTGGATCCCCTCAATGCCGGGAGGGCCTGGCCCAGCCCCCGGCTCCTTCCAGCGCCCATCCCAGCTATTTGCAAGATCTGGTTATTGCTAATATATGGCGATAATTGGCATCCGTCAAAATCGGATTCTTCGGCTCCGCAGCCCGGCTGCCGCTTCGAACGGTAAGATGAACAGGGGATCCCGGCCCGGCCGACATTCGACAGGATCCCCTGGACCCGTTAAAATGCGAAAGCGCTTTATCCGCAGGGATGCGTTTTCGGAGGCAAACGATGGAGCCAGCGGGCAACGGCGGGAAGCTGCCCAAGCGCATCGCCCGTCTGGGGGAGCTGATCACGAACATGTGGTGGACCTGGCAGCCGGACGCCCAGCGGCTGTTCGAGCGGCTGGATCCGGTGCGCTGGGAGGAGGTCCGCCACAACCCGGTGGCCTTGCTGCGCCGGGTCGAGCGGGCTCGGCTCAATGCGGCCGTTCAGACTCCAGCCTACCTGGAGCTTTACGATCGGGTGATGGAGGAGTTCGATCGCGCCCTCACCGGGCCCACCTGGTTCGCCCGGGCCCATCCAGAGCGTGCGGAGGCCATCGTCGCCTATTTCTCCACGGAGTTCGGGATCCACGAAGCCTTCCCGGCCTACGCGGGCGGGCTGGGAGTGCTGGCCGGCGACTTCCTCAAAGAGGCCAGTGATCTGGGCCTGCCTATGGTCGGGGTGGGGTTGCTGTATCAGCATGGCTACTTCACCCAGCGCATCACGGAGGACGGCTGGCAGGAGGCGATCTACGAGCCGCTGGACCTGGAGAACCTCCCCCTTCATCCGGTGTTGGGCCCGGATGGGCAACCGGTGCGGGTGGAGGTGACCATCGCCGGCCGGCCGGTGCGGGCGCAGATCTGGCGCCTCCAGATCGGCCGCATCCCCCTTTACCTGCTGGACACCAGCCTCCCGGAGAACGAGCCCGCGGATCGGGAGCTCTCCGCCCGGCTGTATGACGGGGACCCGGAGCGGCGGATCGCCCAGGAGATGATCCTGGGGATCGGCGGGGTGCGGGCCCTGCGGGCTCTGGGTCTGCAGCCCGCCGTCTGGCATCTGAACGAGGGCCATTCGGCCTTCTCCATCCTGGAGCGGCTGCGGGAACACATCGCCGCGGGCCTCCCCTTCGAGGAGGCCGCAGCCCGGGTGCGAGCCACCACCGTGTTCACCACCCACACCCCAGTCCCCGCCGGCCATGATCGCTTTTCCCTCAGCCTGATCGAGCGCGCCTTCGCCGGTTACTGGGAGCAACTCGGCCTTTCCTTCAAGGACTTCTGCGAGCTGGCTCGTCAGGACGAGCCCTGGGGCTCCACCTTCAACATGACGGTCCTCGCCTTGCGCTTCGCCGATCACCGCAACGCCGTGAGCGAGCTCCACGGCCACGTCACCCGCAAGATGTGGGCTCATCTGTGGCCGGACCGGCCCGTGGAGGCGGTCCCTATCCGCCATATCACCAACGGGGTCCACGTCGGGACCTGGCTGGCGCGCCGGATGCGCGTCCTCTATCAGCGCTACCTGGGGCCGGACTGGCTGGAGCGGCTGGATGATCCGACCCTCTGGGAGCGGGTCCTGGAGATCCCGGATGAGGAGCTGTGGACGGTGCGGCGGCACCTGAAGCGTAAGCTGGTGGCCTTCATGCGCGAACGGGCCCGGCGGCGCTGGCAGGGCAACCGCGTTTCCCCGATTCAGATCGTGGCCTCGGGCGTGCTGCTCGACCCTTACGCCCTGACCATCGGCTTCGCCCGGCGCTTCGCCCTCTACAAGCGCGCCTACCTGCTCTTCCGGGATCCGGAGCGGCTGCGACGCCTGGTCAACGATCCCTATCGTCCTGTCCAGATCATCCTGGCCGGGAAGGCCCATCCGGCCGACGAGCCGGCCAAGCGCATGATCCAGGAGATCTACCGCCTGATCAAAGACCCGGCCTTCGGAGGACGGATCGCCTTCCTGGAGGATTACGACATCGAGGTGGCCCGCCATCTGGTGCAGGGGGTGGACGTCTGGCTGAACACCCCCCGCCGGCCCCTCGAGGCCAGCGGCACCAGCGGCCAGAAGGCCGCCCTCAATGGGGTGCTGAACCTGAGCGTGCTGGATGGCTGGTGGCGGGAGGGCTACAACGGGGCCAACGGCTGGGCCATCGGGGAGGATCGGGAGTATGAGGACCCCGAAGCCCAGGACGCGGCCGACGCGGCGTCCCTCTATGACCTGCTGGAGAAGGCCGTGGTCCCTCTCTACTACGACGTCGAGGCCGATGGGATCCCCCACCGATGGCTGCGCATGGTGAAAGAATCCATCCGTTCCCTGGTCCCCTTCTTTAACACCCGGCGGATGGTGAAGGAATACCTTCAGGAAATGTATCTGCCCGCCATGGAGGCGGCCTCCCCGCGGACGTTGCCGGTGTGAAGGCCATGAGCGCGGCGATGAAACCGGAAATACGCATCCATGCCCTCTCGATCCGTGAGGCCATCGCCTGGGCCTCCCGGCGGGTGCGCGCCTCTGCCCCTCGGCTGGCGGCTGAGGTGCTGCTGGCCCACGTCCTGAACGTCTCCCGCGCCTACCTCCTGGCCCACCCCGAACGCACCCTGGCGCCGGACGAATGGGAGGCCTTCGCCCGGCTGGTGGCTCGGTCCGAGCAGGGGGAGCCCCTGTTCTACCTGATCGGCGAGCGGGAGTTCTACGGAATGCCCTTCAAGGTCACCCCCGCCGTCCTGATCCCCCGGCCCGAGACCGAGGGCCTGGTCGACGCGGCCCTGGAGTGGGCGCGGAGCCGGGCCTACCGGACCTACGCGCCCCTGGTCTTCGCCGACATCGGGACCGGCTCCGGGTGCATCGCGGTGGCCCTGGCGGTCTACCTGCCCAACAGCCGGGGCTACGCCACCGATCTCTCCCCGGAGGCCCTGGAGGTCGCCCAGGAGAACGCCGCCCGTCACGGGGTGGCCTCCCGCTTGACCTTCCTGCAGGGCGACCTCTGCGCCCCCCTCCCGGAACCGGTGGATCTGCTGGTGGCCAACCTGCCCTACGTGGCCCGATCCGAATGGGCGGACCTGGATCCCGCCATCCGGGAATACGAGCCGATCCTGGCCCTGGATGGGGGGCCGGACGGGCTGGATCTGATCCGGCGCTTCCTGGCCCAGGCCCCGGGGTATCTGCGGCCGATGGGAGCGGTCTTCCTGGAGATCGGCGCCGGGCAGGGGCCGGCCGTCCTAACGCTCGCCCGGGCCGCCTTCCCCCGAGCAGTGATCCGGCTGCTGAAGGACGCCGCCGGGCTGGACCGGATAGTGGCCATCACCCACTGAGGGAAAGGAGCCAGGGATGCGGATCGCCATCGGAGCGGATCACGCGGGCTACGCCTTAAAGGAGACCCTGGTCGCCCATCTGCGGGAGCAGGGGATCGAGGTGGTGGATTTCGGGACCCACAGTCCCGAGTCCGTGGACTACCCGGACTACGCCCGGGCGGTGGCCGAGGCCGTTGCCCGCGGGGAGGCGGATTACGGCGTCCTCATCTGCGGCACGGGGATCGGCATGTCCATCACGGCCAACAAGGTGCCCGGCATCCGCGCCGCCGCGGTCTCGGACGTCTACACCGCGAAGATGAGCCGCGCGCACAACGACGCCAACATCCTCTGCCTGGGCGGTCGGGTGGTCGGGCCCGGCCTGGCCATCGAGATCCTGGATACATGGCTGCGCACCCCTTTCGAGGGGGGGCGCCACGCCCGCCGCGTGGAGAAGATCCGGCAGCTGGAAGCATCCTGCCAGCCCTCCCCGTGAAGCGATGGGCAGGCCTCCGATCCTGGGCATCGACGCCAGCCGGGCTACCGTGGCCCGCCCGACGGGAGTGGAGCGCTACGCTCGGGCGGTGATCCGGTCCCTCCTTCCCTATGCCGAAGCCGAAGGGGTGCGGGTCCGCCTTTACTTTCGGGAGTCCCCGCCGCCGGACCTCTTTCCGCCCTCCCCGTCGGTGGAGCACCGGGTGATCCCCTTCCCTCGCCTGTGGACCCATCTGCGCCTCTCGTGGGAGATGGCCCGCCGTCCGCCCACAGCCCTCTTCGTCCCCGCCCACGTGATCCCGCTGGTTCACCCCCGCAGCGCCGTCACCATTCACGACCTGGGTTACCGCCACTTCCCGCATGCGCATCCGTTCGCCCAGCGGCTGTATCTGGAGCTCTCCACGCGGTGGAGCGCCGCCGTCGCCCGTGTCGTCTTCGCCGACTCCGAGGCCACACGAGCGGACCTCATCCGCTTCTACCATGTTCCGGCGGAGAAGATCGTGGTGGCCTACCCGGGTTACGATCCGCCGCCCATCCCGGAGGACGCCGAGGCGATCCTGCGCCGCTTCGGGATCCGGTCCCCTTATCTGGTCTCGGTGGGGACGATCCACCCGCGCAAGAACTTCGGGCTGATCCTTCAGGTTGCGGCGCGTCGGCTTGCGGAGGGATGGGAGGGCCAGGTGGTGATCATCGGGAAGCCCGGATGGCCGGACCCGGCCTTCGAGCGCCTGCGTCGGGATCCGATGTGGGCGGGCCGTCTGATCCTGACCGGATATGTGGATGACGTCACGCGAGGAGCGTTGCTGAGCCGGGCCGAGGCCTTCCTGCTCCCTTCCCTCTATGAGGGCTTTGGCTTCCCAGTCCTGGAAGCCCAGGCATGCGGGGTGCCGGTCCTCTGCGCCCCCAGCGGGAGCCTGCGGGAGGTCGCCGGAGAGGGCGCGCTCCTCCTCCCTCCAGACGACCCCGCGCCGTGGGCGGAGGCCCTGAGCCGCCTAACGCGGGATCCAGAGCTCCGGTCCGCCCTGATCGCGCGAGGCCACGCCAACCGGCAGCGGTTCTCCTGGGAACGCTGCGCCCGCAGGATCTGGGAGGCCCTGCGAACGTTGTGGGAGTAGGGACGCCGCGTTCCCTGCTGGGGCGCTGTCTTGAGAAGGGCCCTTAGTCTGCCAGCCCCTCCACCTCCTCAGCCTTCGTCTCCGCCGTCGGCATTGGGATCGGGCGGAGGAGGGGGACCGGACGCACGGAGCGGGCGACCAGCTCCCGGGTGCCGGCCACCCCCAGGCGCTCGAACAGCAGCGCAAAGCGCGCCTCCAGGGCCTCCCGAATGGGCCCGCGCACTTCCTCCGGGAGCTCCCAGAAGGCCTGCTTGAAGGGCCCCCACGCCCGCTTGCGAGTCTTGTAGTAAAACTGCTCGTCCGTCTCCCCCGGCTTCCGCTCGTCGGCGTGATGCGCCCGCAGATAGGCGTAGATCTCCTCCCGGAAGGCCGCAGGGAGCATCTCGAAGACCAGGTTCTGGAAGCCGGTGGCCAGATGGACTTCGCAGGCCTCGCATTCCACGAACTTGTGGAAAGCCTCCTCCGGGAGGGTGCTGGCCCCATGCTGCACCGCCCCCGCCAGCCCGTATTCCAGGCGGGCCGCCCGGGAAAGGGCCCGGAGCGCCTCGAAATCGATGGCCACCTGGGCCAGGGTCCCGTCCGGCAGCACCACCCCGCCATGGGTGGTGCCCGTCTGCACGCTGATCTTGCTGATCCCCACCACCTCCCCCACCTCCCGGCGGTAGCCGTCCATAAAGGCCCGCAGCTCCTCCACCGTGCTGTTCTTGCCGCCCACCTCCCCGATCTCCCCACCCACGGAGATCGTCACACCGGGCGGCTCGATGGAGCGGATGTAACGGGTGAGAGCCGCACATAGGGTGTAGTTCAGACGCTGTTGCGCGTCCAGGGTCGGCTGGGAGAGGTCGACCAGCGTGGAGGTGTCGATGTCGATGTTGTAGAACCCCGCCGCGATGGCCTCCGCCGTGAGATCCCGCACCGCCTGCAGCTCCTTCTCGGGATCCCGGGCATAGGCTTTTGCGGAAACCTGGAAATGGTCTCCCTGAAGGAAGAGAGGGCCGGTGAAACCCTCCTTGACGGCGGCCGCCATCAGGACGGCGGCGTATTCCTCCGGGCGCTGGTCGGTGTAGCCGATCTCGCTGCGGGCGATCTCGAAGATCACAGCCCCCGCCTCCAGCCGCCGCGCCGCCCGGAAGGCCGCCCGGCCCATGTCATAGGTCATCCCCCGCAGGTTCATGGCCGGGACAGTGAAGGTCGGGGGAATCTCCCCCCGGCCCCGCGCCGCGTAGAGAGGGTGGATGGAGGCCGGGATGATCCCCAGTGCCTGGGCGATGCCGTAGATCCACCAGCGGGCCTCCGCCCGCTCCGGGGGGGAGCCGAAGACCGCCTGATGAACCAGCTCGTCGATCCCCTGGGCGCGGATCCATACGGGGTCGCGCACCTCCACCCGGCCGTCGACCAGAGCGAGGGCCTCCCCCCAGCGCGGCCGCCGCAAACGATCCCGGACATCGATCATGCGAAGACCTCCTGCAGCATAGGATTCTGAGCGCGCCCCTCTCGCTCCGCTCCTCATGAATCCCATCACTCGGCCGAAGGCGTGACCTCCGTCTCCGGGGATGAGGAGCGGGTTCGGCGCTGGGAGCGCTTCGGGCCCGATGGGGCGGCCCCCGTTCGTTTCCGACGCCCCCGTGGGGTCGGCGCGGGAGGCACTTCCTCCTCCGGCTCGGGGGCTGGGGCCTCCATCCCGGCGGGCGGCTCCGGCGACGGGGAGGCGGCCGCTTCGGGCGCAGGGGAAGCCGGTTCGGTCCCCGCCGGGGCGACCGCAGGGGCCACCCGGCGTAGCTCCGCCAGGCCGATCTTCACCTGCCGGCGGCAGAAGGGGCATTCCCGCATCCCATAGCGGGCGTTCTCCGCCAGCGCCTGGGCCAGGATCCCCGCCGCTTCCTCCCGGGAGACGGAGAACGGCCGGCCGCAATACGGACAGCGCGTGCGCAGCATGCGCGCCTCCTCAGGTCTTCCATCGAACGCATCGTTCCCATTTTAGCATCGCATCCCCGCCGGCCCATCCCGGCGGGCGGGATATAATGAGGGGCAGGCCCCACAGGGCCGCCATTCCCGAACAGGAGGTCCATCGATGTTCTGCCCGCCGGGGACTACTGGAGCGATCCTGTGCGTGGGGAATTTCGCCATCCGGGCCTACGGGCTGTTGCTGATGCTCGGGATCCTCCTCGGCGCCTACCTGGCGGCGGCGGAAGCCCGCCGTCGGGGGGAGAACCCCGATCATGTGTGGGATGGCTTGCTGGTCGTCTTCCTCTTGGGCCTGATCGGCGCCCGCCTCTACCACGTGTTCTCCAATCCGGAGGGCGCCATCGGCTGGTCCTACTACCGGGAGAACCCGATCAAGATCCTCTACATTTGGGAGGGAGGGCTCGCGATTTATGGAGCCCTCATCGGCGGGTTGCTCGGCTTCTTCCTTTACGCCTATCGTCACCGCTTGGCCGTCTGGCGCTGGCTGGATATTGTAGCGCCTTCGATCTTGGTGGGACAGGCCATCGGCCGCTGGGGGAATTTCTTCAACCAGGAGCTCTACGGCCCGCCCACGACCCTCCCTTGGGGCATTCCCATCCCCCTGGAACGCCGCCTGCCACAACACCTCACCCTGCCCCCGGAGACCCGTTTCCATCCGGTGTTCCTGTATGAATCCCTCTGGAACACCCTGGGCTTCCTGATCCTGTTCAACTTGAGCCGGCGGCTGGGGCATCGCCTGCGGGAGGGGGACCTCTTCGCCCTCTATCTGATCTGGTATCCGGTGGGACGCCTGTGGATCGAGACCCTGCGGCCGGACGCCTGGAAGCTGGGGAACATCGCCGCGGCCCAGGTCTTCTCCCTGATCGCCCTGGCGGCCGGGCTGGCCATCCTGATCCGGAACCGGCTCCCCGGACGAATGCCGGGGGCGAAGGCCCCCTCCGGGATGTCCGAGGCCTGATCCCCTAATGAGGGGACAGCGATGAGGGAGCTCATCCGCCTTCATCTCCGCCAGCGGGTTCGCCTCTCGGAGGGCACCTGGGTATTGATCCTCGCGCCCCTGATCGGCCTGGGGGCGGGAGTAGGGGTGTTTCTCTTCCGCCGCGCTGTAGATGGCGTGCAGGATATGCTGCGCTCCCTCACGCCGGGCGGATGGATTCGCATCTTGGCTTCGGTCTTAGGTGGATTGCTCATCGCCGGGATGACCCGCTTCTTTTTGGAGCGGGAGGAGATGCCAGGGGTCTCTGGGCTCATCTTGGCGATGGTCACGGCAGGCGGACGGCTTCCTTACTGGCGCATGCCGGCGAAGGCCGTCGCCGCAATCCTCTCCCTCGGTGGGACCAGAGGATCCCAGCGTCCAGATCGGCGCCCATCTCGGGTCCGGCTTAGCCCAGCGGGTCCGGCTCTCTGAGGAATCGATTCGTCTGCTCACCGCAACGGGCGCAGCGGGCGGGATCGCCGCAGCCTTCAACGCGCCGATCGCCGGCGTGCTCTTTGCAGCGGAGATCCTGCTGGGGGAGTTCGCCACTGCCCCTATCACCGCAATGGTGCTGGCCACCGTGAGCGCCACACTGGCCACCCAAGTCCTCCTGGGCCCTTACCCGGCTTTCCTGGTGCCTGCCTATTCGTTTCGTCATCCTCTGGAGTTGCCTTTTTACCTGCTCCTCGGCGTGTTAGCCGCCGGAGTGGCTATACTTTACATCCGGCTGCTCTACGGCATGCGCCTGGCCGTCGAGCGGCTCCCCCTCCCGCCCTGGCTTCGGACGCCTGCAGGCGGGCTGGTCCTCGGCCTCCTGGGACTACTCGCTCCTCAGGTCCTAGGCGTGGGATACGATTCGATTCAAACCATCCTGGAGGGTCAACCCCATAATCCCATCCTCGTCCTCGAGTGGATGTTCCTGAAACTCGTGCTGACACCTCTCTCCCTGGCAGTTGGATTTGTGGGTGGGGTGTTCGCCCCCGCCCTCTTCCTGGGTGCCATGCTGGGCTATGCGTATGGCGCCACCCTCGGCTCCCTGTTCCCAGCGTGGGTGGCTGACCCCTCCGCCTACGCGATGGTAGCCATGGCCGCCCTGCTGGCCGGGGCGATCCATGCCCCTTTCACTGCCACTCTGCTGCTTTTCGAGATGACTCGGGATTACCGGATCATCCTCCCCCTGATGGCCGCGGTGGGCCTCAGCGCGCTGATCAGCGAACGCCTCCAGCCCGGAAGCCTCTACACCGAGGCTCTCCGACAACGTGGCCTCCGTCTCGCCCGCGGGCGGGACGTGGATGTGCTGGAGAGCCTTCGGGTCGAGGAAGCGATGAACCCGGATGTCGTTCGGGCTACTCAGACCCTCCCTGCCCAGGCAGCCCTGGAGATTCTCCTGCAGCGGCGCCGGCGCACGTTGATCGTAGAGACCCCGGAAGGGACGCTCTGGGGTATCACTACCCTCCGAGATCTCGAGATGGCCCTGACTGCAGGCCGGGGAGGGGAACCGGTCGGCCAAATCTGCCAGCGCCCGGTGATCACGATCTTCCCGGATGAACCGGTGAGCGAGGCCGTGCGCCGGATGAGCGAATGGAACATCGGGCAGGTCCCCGTGGTGAGCCGTGAGGATCCCCAACGCGTGATCGGGATCGTCCGACGAGAGGAAGTCGTGCGGGCCTATGACCTCGCGCTCACCCGGAAGCGCCGGTAGTGTCTCGGAAAGTGTGTCCGAGGGGCAGCATGGTAGCCTTCCCAGAAAAGGCTAGAAAAGAAAAGTAAAGGAGGGAAGGCCACCATGCGGAACAAAACCCGCGAGGAAATCCTAAAGGAAGTGGAAGAGCGGATCAAGACCATGGTCAAGGAGCTCTTGGAGGCCCTCATGCGGGAGGAACGGGGGCTCTACCTGGAAAACCATCCCACCCAGGCCAACGGCTACTACACCCGGGACCTCCTAACTCTGGTAGGACCCGTGGAGGACCTCCAAGTTCCCCGCGTGCGGGAAGGGGATTTCCATCCCCAGATCCTTCCCTACAGGAAGCGGGCCTCCCTGGAACTTTCCGAAGCGATTCTGGCTCTCTACGCCGTCGGGGTAAGCACCCGGAAGATCTCGGCGTTCTTGGAGGGGATTTACGGTGCCTTCTACTCGCCCCAGAGTATCTCCCGCCTGCTCAAGGTTACCCAAGAGCAAGTGAAAGCCTGGCGGGAAAGGCCCCTGAGTGCGGAGTACTACGCGGTGTTTTTGGATGGGACCTTTCTTTCTATTCGTCGAGGAAAAACCGCTAAGGAACCGGTGTACATTGCGCTCGGGATCAAGCCCGATGGACGAAGGGAGATCCTTGGGTTTTGGCTCTTCGGAGCGGAAGGGGAGAGCGCCCGGAATGGGGAGGAGGTTCTCAAGGATCTCCAGCGGCGCGGGGTCCAACGGGTGCGGATCTTCATTACCGATGACCTCCCAGGGTTGGAGGAGGCCATCAAGAAGATCTTTCCCGAAGCGGATTGGCAGCTCTGGGTTCTGCACGCGGTCCGGGACGCTTTGAATCAAAGCCGGAAGAAGGACCGGGAGGCGCGGGCTGAGGATCTCAAGAAGATTGATCGGGCCGAGAGCCGGGAGGAGGCCGAGGAAGCGTTGCGGAGCTGGCGGGAGCGCTGGGGTGGGGTCTATCCCAAGATCGTGGAGCGGGGGGAGACCAAGGCCTATGCTCTTTTAGCGTTCCTGCGTCATCCTAAACCTATTCGCCGCTACCTCTACACCACCAACCAGCTGGAACGGCTTGCTAAGGAGGTGAAGAGGCGGACCAAGGTGGTGGAAGTGTTTTGTCGTGAAGAGGCTGCGGAAAAGCTTTTGTATTTGGTTTTGAGTCAGCTGGATGAGGCATGGGGAGCCCGTCGGCTCCGAGGGTTTGCGGAAATCCAGATGGGAGGCTACCATGCTGACCGGACACACTAAACGCTACACGCCGGAAGCGCCTACTCCAGTATCAGCTGGAACAGATTCGATTACGCACCCTGAGCGGGATGGAGACCGCGGAGCTCCCGGTGGAAGCCGACGCGCCAGCCGTCGGCCGTCCCCTGAGTGAGCTCCCCTGGCCTCCGGAATGCCGAATCGCTGTCGTGCGGCGGGGAGCAGGCACACTAATCCCAAACGGAGAGCTGACTCTCCAGGCAGGGGATCGCGTGGTCCTGCTCGGCAAGCCGGAGGCAATCCGGGAGGCTTGGCGAATGTTCCAGAGGGCAAACCATGAAGCTGGGCCCTCCACTTAAGGGATCCACCGCTTCCGGATCTTGGGGAAGGCGCCTGGGCTTCATCCTCATTGCCCTATTCCTCGTCGCCCTCGGAGCGGCCTCGGTGATCTCCCGCCTGGAGGAACGAGATCCCTTCTGCGCCGGCTGTCACCTGCGACCGGAGACCACCTACGTGGGTCGAGCGGCTGCCGCGCGGGGAAGCCGCCCGGTGGACCTGGCCGCCGCTCACGCGAGGGCCGGCCTCTCCTGCGTGGCCTGTCATCGAGGGGATTCTTCCCTCCCCGATCGCGTCCGCACCCTCGCCCTGGGCGCATGGAACGCGGCCCGGACGCCCTTCACGCCCCCGGACGTTCCCCAGCACCCGATACGCATGCCCGGCCTCCCGGAGAACAGCTGCCGCCTCTGCCACGTCCGGGAGCCCGCCCGGGCGGGGATCCCGCCCGGCGCAATGAACCCGGTGATGGCGGAGGGGTTCGAGAACCACTTCCACACGGATCTGTTCCGACCGGACCTCCAGACCTCTGTGGGGTGCGTGGATTGTCACCGCGCGCACATGGAGACGGTGACGCCCTTCTTCGTCGTGCAGGAGATCGTGATCCCGGCCTGCGAGCGCTGCCATCGGGAGGCCGGCCGCGGGCCGACGCGGATGGGGCCATGAGGACCCGGCGCTGGTTGTTCGTGTCCATCCCCCTGTGGGGACATCTGGATTATGGAGGTTACCTGGACCTGGCGGTCGCCCTCGTCCGGCGCGGGGAGCGAGTGCTATGGGCCAGCGGCCCCTTGGTGCAGGAGGCGGTGGTCCGCCGGGGCCTCCCCTTCGTCCCGCTGCCCTCCGTGGGCTGGCGATGGCTGCCCCCCCTCCCCCCGGAGCTCCCTCCGGCGGAGCGAGCACGGCGACGGCGAGAACGGGCCTTAGAAGCCTGGCTGCACCCGGAGGAGCACGCTCGGGCCCTCCGTGCCCTGGGCTCACTGATCGAGGCGTGGCGCCCGGACATCTTGGTGGCGGAGCCTTTCGCCGGCGCCGCGGCCTGGGCGGCGGAGCGATACGAGCTTCCTCTGATCATCGTGGGGTTCCCCGCCGGGCGCTGGCCGGCCCCGGCCACTCCAGAGGCCCAGGCCGAGGTGGAAGCGGCCCGAGCCCGGCTGGCGGAGGTAGCCGCTCGCCTCGGCCTGGCCGGCCGCTACTGGCGGGGGGGGGCCC
>NZ_FYEK01000037.1:46131-59784 GCF_900187885.1 Thermoflexus hugenholtzii JAD2
GTTTTCTTCCCCGCCGACTGGTTCGTCGATCTGAACCGCCTGGATCCCCAAAACCGGTTCTTCGGGGGACGTCGGAGGGCCTCGACGGCTCCGCCTCTCCCACCCTCGCGTCCCCGCATCCTGATCACCCTGGGCAGCACCTTCACCGGGGATCCCGCCTTCTTCATCGGGGCGGCCCGCGCGGTGCAGGCCCTGGGCGGCGAGCCCCTCCTGGTCCTCGGGCGGAGCCCCTTCGCCCCCGGGCTTCGGGAGGCGGTGGCGCGGGCGCTTCCCGATCTCCCACTCTGGGATTGGGTGGACTACGCGGCTGTGTTCCCGGAGCTGGATCTGGTGATCCACCACGGGGGAATGGGGACCACCCATGCCGCTCTGGTTTACGGCATCCCCCAGCTGGTGGTCCCGCATGCGGGGGAACAGCATCTGCAGGCCCGTCGGGTGGAAGCCGCGGGAGTGGGGCTTTCCATGCGGCCCGCCGAGGCCACGCCCCAGCGATGGCAGGCGCTCATCGCCGCCCTGCTGCAGGAGCCCACCTTCCGGGATCGCGCACAGGTATGGGCGCAACGGATGGAGGCGGCCGGCGGCGTGGAGGAGGCCGCCGCGCAGCTGATCGAAAGCAGGGAGCCGTAGGGAGCTTCGGCCTCAGAGCCACCAGGTTGGAGGTCGAGATTCATTTCCACCGCTATCCCAGCCGGTGCGGGCCCCCGACCGCCCACCGGGGTCCAGATCAATCTTCTCCACGCCGATCGAAATCGGCCTTTCAGAGCGCTGCGCGCCGGGCGTCGGCCTTCGCCGGCGCAGACGATGTTTTTCGATCGGCGCAGGCCAACCGCGGGTCGAAGGCCTTCGCGCCGATTGAAATCGGCCTCCGGAGGCGCTTTCGCGCTGGGCGTCGGCCTCCGCCGACGCCAGGACACCTTTCCGGTCGGCGCAGGCCGACCATCGGCCGAAGGCCCTTGAGGCCGAATTCATTCGGCATGCAGGCCATCCGGCCGGAATTGCCCGCGCTTGACAAAATCCAGTCACCTCGACAAGGATGGCTATCGGTCCTTCCCGGACCCCCTATCATCCTCATAACTGGGAGACCGACCATGGCCGCTGAGATCGTATCTGCCATCCGACAGGCGGTGGAGGCCCGCCGGGAGGAGATCCTGCGCTTCTTCCTCGACATCGTGGCCATCCCCAGCTACGACGCTCAGATTCGGGCGGTTGGGGAGCGGGTCGCCGAGGAGATGCGCCGCCTGGGCTTCGAGGAGGTCCGCTTCGACGTCATGGGCAACCTCCTGGGCCGCATCGGCCACGGCCCCCGGATCTTGGTCTACGACAGCCACCTGGACACCGTGGGCATCGGGGACCCGGAGCAGTGGGCCTGGGATCCCTTCCGGGGACGGCTGGAGGGCGATCTCTTCTATGCCCGGGGGACCTGCGACGAGAAAGGATCCACCCCCGGCATGGTCTACGGGCTGGCCATCGCCCGGGACCTGGGCTTGCTAGAGGGATGGACGGTGTATTACTTCGGCAACATGGAGGAATGGTGCGACGGCCTGGCCCCCAACGTCTTTGTGGAGGTGGATCCGAAGATCCGCCCGGACGCGGTGGTGATCGGGGAGCCCACGGGCCTGCGGGTCTATCGGGGCCACCGCGGGCGGGTGGAGCTGAAGGTAATAGCCAAGGGACGCAGCGCCCACGCCGCCTCCAACTGGCTGGGGGACAACGCCATCTACAAGATGCTCCCGGTCATCGCCGGCATCCGCGACCTAGACCCCTGGCTGAAGTCGCACGAGTTCCTGGGGAAGGGCACGATCACCGTCACCATGATCGAAAGCCGCACGCCCTCTATCAACGCGGTCCCCGACGAATGCACCATCTACATCGACCGCCGGCTGACCTTTGGGGAGACCAAGGAGGAAGCCCTGGCCCAGGTGGAGTCCTGCATCCCGCCGGAGCATCGGGAGAGCATCCGCGTGGAGATCCTCCGCTATGAGGACCCCAGCTACACGGGCTTCCGGTATCCGGTGGAGAAATACTTCCCCGCCTGGGCCCTCGAGGAGTCCCACCCGCTGGTGCAGGCCGGGCAGGCGACCATCGAGGCCCTGTGGGGAGAGCGGCGGCCCACCGGGAAGTGGGATTTCTCCACCAACGGCACCTACTGGGCCGGGAAAGCCGGCATCCCCAGCATCGGCTTCGGCCCGGGGGATGAAACCTACGCCCATCGGGTGGATGAGCACATCTCCCTCAGCGAGGTGGTGGAAGCCACCGCCTTCTACGCCCTCTTCCCCTCTATGCTGTGGAACGCCCTGAGCGCCTCGCGGGGCGTGTGAACGCTCGATCTCATCATCAGGGAGGACGCCCATGCAGACCCATCTGCGCGGCCGTGATGTGATCAGCGACCTGGACCTCTCCGTGGAGGAGGTCCAGACGGTGTTGGACGTGGCCTTCGACCTCAAGATGAAGCAGGCCATGGGGATCCCGCATCGCTACCTGGAAGGGAAGACCATGGCCATGCTCTTTTTCTACAGCAGCACCCGCACCCGCGCCTCCTTCGAGGCGGGCCTGGCCCAGCTCGGCGGACACCCCGCCTTCATTGAATCCAAGACCACCCAGATCGCCCACGGGGACACCGCCAAGGAGATCGGGGAGATCTATGGGCGCTACTTCGACGCCATCGCCATCCGCCATGTGGACTGGGGGGTGGGCAACCGCTACATCACCGAGGTGGCCCGCTATAGCCGGGCGCCGGTCCTCAACATGCAATGCGACATCTACCACCCCTTCCAGATCTTGGCGGACCTGATGACCCTGGTGGAGAAGAAGGGACGGGACCTGCGGGGGAAGAAGATCGCCGTCACCTGGGCCTACGCGGCCAGCTACCAGAAGCCCCTCTCGGTCCCCCAGTCCCTGATCCTGCAGCTCACCCGCTTCGGGATGCACGTGGTCCTGGCCCATCCCCCCGAGTTCAAACTGATGCCGGACATCGTGGAGCAGGCGCGGGAGAACGCCCGACGCTTCGGCGGGGTTTTCGAGATCACTGACAGCATGGATGAGGCCTTCCGGGACGCCGACGCGGTCTACCCCAAGAGCTGGGGATGCTGGCTGACCACGGCCGATCCGGAGGAGAGCGCCCGCATCGCCCGCAAGTATCAGGACTGGATCGCCGACGAGCGACGGATGCAGCGGGCCCGCCCCGACGCCATCTACATGCACTGCCTGCCTGCCGACCGCGGCCTCGAAGTCACCGACGCCGTGATCGACGGCCCTCAATCCGTGGTCTACGATCAGGCGGAGAACCGCCTGCACGTCCAGAAGGCCGTGATGGCCCTGGTCATGCGCTGAGCCCAACCCCGGAGGTGCGGATGCGTCTGCAACCCGGACTGGCTGTCGTGGCCGTCGGCGGCAACTCCCTGATCAAGGGGCCGGACCGCATGACCGTCCCCGATCAGTATGAGGCCGCCCGCGAGACCATGGTGCACATCGCGGAGATGATCGCCCAGGGCTGGCAGGTGGTCATCACCCACGGCAACGGCCCTCAAGTGGGCTTCATCCTGCGGCGCAGCGAGCTCTCCCTCCACGAGCTCCACCCTGTCCCTCTCGACGCCGCGGACGCCGACACTCAGGGGGCCATCGGCTACATGTTCCAGAAGGCCCTTTACAACGAGTTCCGCCGTCGGGGGATGCGCCAGCTGGCGGTGACCGTGGTCACCCAGGTCCTGGTGGACCGGAACGATCCCGCCTTCCAGAACCCCACCAAGCCCATCGGCTCGTGGATGGATGAGGAGACCGCCCGTCGCCGGGCGGCAGAGCAGGGCTGGGTGGTGCGGGAGGACGCCGGCCGGGGGTGGCGGCGGGTGGTCCCCTCGCCCCGCCCCCGGCGCATCATCGAGCTGCCCGCCATCCGGGCGCTGCTGGAGGACGGCTTTGTCGTGATCGCCGTGGGCGGCGGCGGCATCCCGGTGGTGGAGGATGAGACGGGCAACCTGGTCGGCGTGGAGGCAGTCATCGACAAGGACCTGGCCAGCGCCCTCCTGGCCATCGAGCTGCGGGCGGACCTCTTCTTGATCTCAACGGCCGTGGAGAAGGTGGCCCTGGATTACGGGAAGCCCACCCAGCGCTGGCTGGACCGGCTGACAGCCTCGGAGGCCCGACGCTACCTGGCCGAGGGCCAGTTCCCGCCGGGCTCCATGGGGCCGAAGATCGAGGCCATCCTCCAGTATCTGGATCACGGGGGGAAAGCCGCCCTGATCACCGATCCGCCCCACATCCCCGCCGCCCTCCGGGGGGAGACCGGCACCTGGTTCGTCCCCGATTGAAACCCGCGCCCCAAGGGCGAGGGGGAGAGGACAGGGCGCCCGCCGGATTGGACATTTCCGAAGACTTCCATCGGGAGCGGGACGCATGCGGCTGAAAGGCAAAATCGCATTAATCACCGGGGCCAGCCGGGGGATCGGGCGGGCCATCGCCCGGGCTTACGTCCAGGAAGGAGCCGACCTCGCCCTTTGCGCCCGTGACGTCGAGGCCCTCGCCGACGCTGCTCGGGAAATCCGGGCCTTGCGGGAAGGAGCCCGGGTGCTCGCCCGCCCATGCGATGTCACCCGGCCGGACCAGGTGGCGGAGCTGATGGCTGCCATCACGGAGACCTTCGGCCGGCTGGACGTCCTGGTCAACAACGCCGCCATCCTGGGCCCCCGCCTCCCTATCGCCGAATACCCCCTGGAGGCCTGGCGGGAGGTCCTGGAGGTCAACGTCACCGGCGTGTTCCTGGTCACCCGGGCCGCCCTGCCCCTGCTTCGCCGCGCCGGTGGGGGCTCCATCATCAATCTCTCCTCCGGGGTCGGCCGCCGGGGGCGGGCGCGCTGGGGCGCCTACGCCGTCTCCAAAGGCGCCATCGAGATCCTCACCCAGATCCTGGCGGAAGAGCTGGCCTCTGAGGGCATCCGGGTGAACGCGGTGAACCCCGGCCCCACCCGCACCCGGATGCGCGCCCAGGCCTACCCAGAAGAGGATCCCCTCTCCCTCCCCACGCCGGAGGAGATCATCCCTCTCTTCGTTTACCTGGCCTCGGACGAGAGTCGGGATCTCACCGGCCAAAGCCTGGACGCCCGCTCCTTCCGATGGCCCGATCGATAAGGTATGAGCGCATCGGGCAGGGGCGACCCGTTGGGTCGCCCCTGCGGTCATACATGGGATCAGGGATCAAAGCCTCAGCGCTCTGACCCACTCCGCATCCGAGAAAACCGGAACACCCCGGTCGATCAGGCGCCGGCTTTCCCGGCCCCTCCTGTTCCTCGTATGATAGAGGCGGAGAACCTCGTCGGGGGACGCCCGTGTCGGAGAGGCGCTTTCAGCGGATCGGCCTGGTCTTCCATCCGCAACGACCCCACGCCCGCGGCCTGGCGGAGGCAGTGGCCGAGGTCCTGCGAGAAACCGGGCGGGAGCCGGTGTTGATCTCCTCAGAGGAACTGCGCAACGGGGCCCTGGTATCCGGCTGGGACCTCGCCCTCACCTTCGGAGGGGACGGCCTGCTGCTGCACGTGGCGCGCTACGCCGCCCCTGCGGGCGTGCCCCTGCTGGGGATCAACCTGGGCCGTGTCGGCTTCCTCACCGAAATCGAACCCGAGGAATGGGCGGAGCAGCTGCAGAAAGTATGGGAAGGGCGCTACTGGATCGAGCGCCGCCTCATGCTCACCGCCTATCAGATCCGCGAGGGCCAGCGCCGCGGGCCCTACCCCGCCCTCAACGACGTGGTGGTCGGCCGCATGGGCCTGGGACGGGTGGTGCGCATCCGCGCGGAGATCGATGGGCGCTACTTCACCACCTACATCGGCGACGGGCTGATCGTCGCCACGCCCACGGGCAGCACCGCCTATGCCCTGGCCGCCGGCGGCCCCATCCTCCCCCCCGAGCTGAAGAACATCGTCCTGGTCCCCATCGCTCCCCACCTCAGCCTGGATCGCGCCGTGGTGCTGGATGAGGGAGCCCGTGTCTCCCTCACCGTGCACACCGAAGGCAAAGCCGCCCTGACCGTGGATGGAATGGGGGATTACCCGCTGGAAGAAGGGGACCGGGTGGAGATCGCCGCTGCCCCCTTCAGCGCCTGCTTCCTCCGCCTGCGGGACCGCTCATATTTCTACCGCCTCCTCGCCGCCCGCCTGCGCCGCATGGTGGCCGACGAGGACGCCCGATAAGCCCAGCCCTGCACTGGGTTCCGGCGCGCGGATGGCTATCATCATGTTGAGGGAGCTTGACGCTAGACCTCATCCCCGAGACGGGGGCGTGCCGATGGCGCTGTCGCCGGAGGAACTGGGCTACTGGCTGGTCTTCCACCGGGTGATGGGCATCGGGCCGGCACGCTTCCGCGCGCTGCTCCAGCATTTCGGAGACCTGCGGGCGGCGTGGGAGGCCGATGAGAAGGCCTGGCAGGAGGCCGGCCTGGACCGGCGGACGATTCGAAACCTCCGGGAGGCCCGGGGGCGGCTGCGTCCGGAGGCGGAGCTGGAGCGGGTGCGCCGGGCGGGCGTGACCGTACTCACCTGGGCGGACCCGGATTACCCGCCTCTCCTGCGCCGCATCCCGGATCCCCCGCCGGTGCTCTTCCTGCGAGGGCAGCTCGCCGACGCCGATCGCTGGGCCGTGGCCATCGTGGGAACCCGTCAGCCGACGGGCTACGGGCGGGAGGCCGCCCAGTGGTTCGCCCGGGAGCTCGCCCGGGCCGGGGTCCCCATTGTGAGCGGCCTGGCCCGGGGGATCGACGCCATCGCCCATGAGGCGGCCCTGAAAGCGGGAGGGCGAACCCTGGCCGTGCTCCCCTGCGGGCTGGACCAGGTCTATCCGGCGGCGCACGCTCCGCTGGCCGCCCGCATCGTGGAGCAGGGCGCGCTGCTTTCCGAGCTCCCCCTGGGGGCGCGGGTGGAAGCGGGGAACTTCCCGGCCCGGAACCGGCTGATCAGCGGCCTGGCGGTGGGCGTGCTGGTGGTGGAGGCCGGCCCGACCAGCGGGGCGCTGATCACCGCCGCCCACGCCGCCGAGCAGGGCCGGGAGGTCTTCGCGATCCCGGGGAGCATCTTCTCCACAGCCAGCCAGGGGACCAATCGGCTGATCCGGGATGGAGCCACCCCGGTGACCTCCCCCCAGGAGCTCCTCGAAGCCCTCAACTGGTCGGTGACCGCCCGGCAAGCGGAGGTCCAGCTGCAGCTGCCCGCCGACCCGGTGGAGGCCCGCCTCCTCGAGCTACTCGGGCGGGAGCCCATGCACATCGATGAGATCGCCCGGGCCGCTGGTCTGTCTATTGCTCAGGTGAGCAGCGCCCTCACCGTGATGGAGATCAAGGGGATGGTCCGCCACCTCGGCGCCCAGCATTATATCCGGGGATGATCCCCCGCTTCGGCCCCCGGAAGCACTCTCTCGACTTTTAACCAGAAGGCACAAAGGGGAATCCTTCGCCTCTGATGATGCCCAGCCATCCTCGGGAAGTTTCCCCTGGATCTACTTCATCCTATTCAGAGACGCCTCTCGATCGCCTGACGTCCCAACTCGCGTCCAAGGGCTCGGCGCCTTGACAAGCATACTCCGAACTGTGTAGAATGACGTTAAACTTCCCCCTCCAGAGAGGGCCAGGGCGCTCTTCCCCATTGCTGGCGCACAACCGGAGGCGACATCCGGCCGGTGCGGTCAACCCGCATCCGCCGGATCAAATTATTTAGAGCGCTCGCTAAACTGGCAGGAAAGGAGGGAGCCATGTGCGGTCCACAGGTCTATGAGGCGATGGCGCGGGCCTGGAGCCGTCGGGACTTCCTCAAGATGCTGGGCGGCGCGATGGCGGCCGCCGTGCTTCCCTCCTCCGGCCCGACGGTCTGGCCCTGGCTGAGCGTGGAGATCCAGGGCGCGCGCGAAGGCGACCTCGTCTCCTTCACCCTCACCGTCCGCAACCTCACCGAGGAGACCATCTCCGACCTCTACGTCGCCGGCCACGTCCCCCGCAACGCGGATTTCATCGCCGCCACGGCCACCCCGGCCCGGGCCTGGTTCCGGGGCTTCGAGGCCGAAGGCGGAGACCTCCAGTCAGCCGTCTGGCTGGCCGAGGAGATCCCGCCCAAGGGCACCCTGGGGCCCTTCCGCTATCAGGTGGCGCCCCACCCGGCCGCCACCCTGGTGAGCGCCCACGGGTTCGTCTCCTGGCGGAAGCCCGCCTACGGAGAGGCGGCCTCCGCCCCCGTCGGGGTGATGGTGCGGACCGCCGTCCGCGTCTTCCAGCGCAAGGTCGACCTCACCTACGTGCAGAGCCCCAACTTCCCCATCTGGCCTGGGGCGCCTCGCCTTCAGATCGAGAACGTCTTCAACCACGCCCAGCACGGCTTCTACGCCAACCGCTGGCACATCTACGAGCACCACGGCACCCACATGGACGCCCCCGTCCACTTCGGGAAGAACGCCCTGACCATCGAGCGGCTCCCCGCGGAGGTCCTGGTCGCCCCGGCGGCGGTCATCGACATCCGCGACCGCGCCCGGCGCAATCCCGACGCCCAGCTCACCCCTGACGACATCCGGGCCTGGGAGCGGCGCTACGGGCGTCTTCCGGACGGCGCCGTGGTGTTCATGTGGAGCGGATGGGGAGCCCGGGTGGGCAACGAGGCCGCCTACCGCAACATGGACGCCCAGGGCGTGATGCACTTCCCGGGTTTCCATCCGGACACCGCCGAGTTCCTCCTGAAGGAGCGCAATATCGTGGGCATTGGGGTGGACACCCTGAGCTTGGACTACGGGGCGTCCACGGACTTCAAGACCCACTACACGATCCTCCCGGCCAACAAGTGGGGGCTGGAGAACGTCGCCAACCTGGGCCGCATTCCGCCTGCCGGGGCCATGGTCTTCGTCGGCGCCCTGCGCATCGAAGGCGCCTCGGGCGGCCCCGTCCGCCTGATCGCGGTGTGGTAGCGAGGTGTGGAAAGAAACGGGCAACCATCCCCGGCGGGGACGATCCCCGCCGCGGGGAATTTTTTCTAATAAGGAGGGCGACCATGGCGGTGAAGGAGATTGTGGCGGATATCCGCCACCTGAGCGGCGAGGTGTATTATCCTTCCCCCGAGGTCCTGGAGCGCGCCTACATCAAGGACTACCCCTCCCTCTACCAGCGTGCGATGCAGGACCTCGAGGCCTTCTGGGCCGAACGCGCCGAGGAGCTGGAGTGGTTCCGGAAATGGGACCGTGTCCTCGACGACAGCAACAAGCCCTTCTACAAGTGGTTCGTCGGCGGCAAGATCAACATCTGCTACAACGCCGTGGACCGCCACATGAAGACCTGGCGCAAGAACAAGGTGGCGCTCTACTGGGAGGCGGAGAACGGCGAGCGCCGGGTGCTGAGCTACTACGATCTCTACCGCGAGGTCAACCGCTTCGCCAACGTCCTGAAGGCCCTGGGGATCCGCAAAGGCGATCGGGTGACCATCTACATGCCCCGCATCCCGGAGCTGCCCATCGCCATGCTGGCCTGTGCCCGCATCGGGGCGATCCACAGCGTGGTCTTCGCCGGCTTCTCCGTGGAGGCCCTCCACACCCGCATCGAAGACTCCAAATCCCGCCTGGTGATCACCGCCGACGGCGGATACCTGAACGGGCGCATCGTGGAGACCAAGCGCACGGTGGATGAAGCCGTTCGGCGCTCCCCCTCCGTGGAGCACGTGCTGGTGGTCCGCCGCACCCGCCACGAGGTGCCCATGGAGCCCGGGCGGGATTACTTCTACGATGAGCTGGCCCGGCTGCCCTTCGCCCAGGGCGAATGCCCGGTGGAGGAAACCGACGCCGAGGACCCCCTCTACATCCTCTACACCTCCGGCACCACCGGCGCCCCCAAGGGCCAGGTCCACGTCCACGGCGGCTACGCGGTTTATATCTACACGACCATGAAGTGGGTCTTCGACATCAAAGATGAGGACATCTGGTGGTGCACGGCGGACCCCGGGTGGGTGACCGGGCACTCCTACATCGTCTACGCGCCGCTGATGCTGGGGGCCACCAGCGTGATGTATGAGGGGGCGCCGACGTATCCTTACCCGGATCGCTGGTGGAGCATCGTGGAGAAATACGGGGTGACCGTGCTGTACACCACCCCCACGGCCATCCGGGGGCTGATGCGCTTCGGGGATGAGTGGCCCAACCGGCGCCACCTCTCCTCCCTGCGCCTGCTGGGGACGGTGGGCGAGCCCATTAACCCGGAGGCCTGGCGCTGGTATTATCGGGTGATCGGCAAGGGGCGCTGCCCGATCATGGACACCTGGTGGATGACGGAGACGGGCGGCTTCATGATCACCCCCATGCCTTGTGTTCCCCTCAAGCCCGGCTCGGCCACCCTGCCCTTCCCGGGCATCCGGGCCGATGTGGTAGACGAGAACGGCAACCCCTGCCCGCCCGGCGTGGAGGGCTACCTGGTGATCCAGAACCCATGGCCCGGGATGAGCCGCACCCTCTACGGCGACCCCGATCGCTACGTGAAGACCTACTGGTCGAAATATCCCGGGTGGTTCTTCACCGGAGACTCGGCCCGGCGGGATGAGGATGGCTACTTCTACATCATCGGGCGGGTGGACGATGTGCTGAAGGTGAGCGGTTACCGGCTGGGCACGGCGGAGATCGAGTCGGCCCTGGTGGCCCACCCGGCGGTGGCCGAGGCCGCTGCCATCGGCCTGCCCCACGAAGTGAAGGGCGAGGGGATCCACTGCTACGTCATCCTCAAGGCCGGCTACACGCCCAGCGAGGCGCTGGCGGAGGAGCTACGCCAGCACGTGGCCCAGCTGATCGGCCCCATCGCCCGGCCCGAGGCCATCCACTTCGTGGACAAGCTCCCCAAGACCCGCTCGGGCAAGATCATGCGGCGGGTGCTGCGAGCCCGCGCCCTGGGCCTCCCTGAGGGCGACCTCTCCACGCTGGAGGAATGAGCAAGGCCTCCTGCGGCGGGATCCGGCCGGGGGCGCTCCTTGCGCCCCCGGCATCACGCGGTTCAGGAGGCCCCGGAGAACTGCGCCCACCACCGGGGCAGGGTTTCCCCCACCGGCCCGCGCCAGACCTCATCCGCCAGGGGCGTGAGGGCCGTGTCCTCGATGTTGAACTCGATCAGGCGGGCGCCGTGGGCGCGGGCCCATCGCGGGAGCGAGGCCGCCGGCTCCACAAGCCCGGAGGTCCCGATGATCAGGAAGATCTCTGCCTCCGCCGCGGCGCGGAAGGCCTGCGTCCATGCCGCCTTCGGAAGCGGCTCCCCGAACCACACCACGTCCGGCCGGGCCAGCGCCCCGCAAGCCGGGCAACGCGGCGGCAACTCCGGCAACGGCACCCGCCGATCCTCCCAGACCCGTCCCTCCCGGACGCACCGCATGCGCCACAGGCTGCCATGGAGCTCGATCACCCGGCGGCTGCCTGCTTGCGAATGGAGCCCATCCACGTTCTGGGTGATGAGGAGGAAATCCGGCAACACTTCCTCCATCGCGGCCAACGTCCGGTGCGCGGGGTTCGGTGTCGCCCGGGCAATGCACTCCCGGCGCCACGCATACCACTCCCATACCCGGATCGGATCCCGGGCGAAGGCCTCCGGGGAGGCCAGCTCTTCGGGCCGGTAACGCCTCCACAGCCCCTCCGGCCCTCGGAAGGTGGGAACGCCGCTCTCTGCGGAGACCCCGGCCCCGGTGAGGGCCACCACGCGCCGCCTCATCGCTCCCATCAATGCGGACGCTCCGCACCCCGAGTGCGGAGCACCGTCCACAACAGGTTCACGTTGCGGACCAGTACAACGAGCATCACCGCGAAAGCCGCGGCGAACCGCTCCGGGGGAACCTTCCAGACCCACAGGAGGAGAAGGCTCAGTGGGAAGGCCACGAGGCCCACGCTGGGCAGCCAGCGGAAGCGATAGGCAGCGAGGGCGCCCAGGACGTAAGCGGGCACCACCTCCCGGAAGGCCAGGACGAAGAGCGCTCCGGTAGCGGGCCCCAGGCCTCGGCCTCCGCGATCCCGTCGGACGACCTTATAAAAGGGCCAGCAATGGCCAACCACGGGGGCCACCGCCGCAGCGATCAGCCAGGGCAGGCTGAACCCGGCCCGCAGGGCGATGGCTGTGGGAAGAGCTCCCTTGCCCAGATCGAAGAGGATCGTGATCAGCCCGGGGAGAGGGCCTGCCAGCCGCCACGCCCCACCCCCGCCGGGGTTGTCCCGGAATTCGTGCGGGGTGCGCCCGGTCTTCCAGCGCACGAAGAATTCCGCTGGCAATACCGAGCCGAGGAGATACCCGGCTGCCACCAGCACCACCGGTTCCATCCCAATCCCCTCTATTCCCTGCCCCTTAGGCCCGCTTTTCGGCCAGGGATCCATTGTAGCGAAACCCGGGGTCGCCGCGAAGCACGAGGAGGAGAGCGAAAGAGATCCACGCCGGGATAGCGTGGTAAGGCATAACTGAGGAAGAGGCGTCGCCGGGCATGTGAGGGCAGGATCGACGCTTAAACCGGCTTCGAGGGCCAATCCACCCACCCATCCTGGACCACAACGATGGGCCAGCCCTCCCGGCGCAACCGTTCAATCGCCTCCCGCGCTCCCTCTGTGATCTCGCGCCCGGCCACCGCGGGCCAAGTCTCCCCCAGGGCCTTGCGGAGGATCTCCGCCCGCCGAACCGCCCGCTCCACATCTCCTCGATCGATAATCCAGGAGACCTCCAGGGCCAGGTGCATGGAACGCTGACGCCGCCTCCCCCGGATCACCCCATCCACCCGCCGGGCTTCCTCGTATTCCTCACGGGTGATGGATCGAGCCTTCAGGGCCTTCCTGAGCGCCTCCATCAGCTCGTCAAAGGTCAGCGCCCGCACCTTGTGGAAATCCGGTCCTCCGAAGTAAGCGGCTGCCCGTTCGCGATATCGCCGCTCCAGGCTTTCTTTCTTTAGGACAGACATATCGTCGGCGACAACCCGGCGGTGGACAACAAACGCCTCGCTCAAGCGCTGAAGCGACTCCTCCGTGCGACGCTGAGCTTCGGCCAGCTCCGCGAACCGACGATCCGTCTCCTCTCGATGAGCCACGAACGCCTCGCTCAGGCGCTGTAGCGATTCCTCCGTGCGACGCTGGACCTCCGTAAGCTCGGCGAAACGGCGATCCGTCTCCTCCCGATAGGTCAGGAACTCCTGACGGTGAGTCGCGAACGCCTCGCTCAGGCGCTGAAGCGACTCCTCCGTGCGACGCTGGGCCTCCGTAAGCTCGACGAAACGGCGATCCGTCTCCGCACGATGCTCCAGGAACTCCTGGCGGTGGGCTTCAAACGCCTCGCTCAGGCGCCGGAGGCTCTCCTCCGTGCGACGCTGAGCTTCGGCCAGCTCCGCAAACCGACGATCTGTCTCCGCCCGTTGCTGCAGGAACTCCTGACGGTGAGCAATGAACGCCTCATAATGCTGATGCTGCGCCTCTGCCAGGGCGCGGACTTCAGCGCTGAGCTCGGCAAAGCGTGCGTTGGTCTGGGCCTGGTAGGACGAGAACTCCTGACGGTAGGTGATGAAGGCCTCGGCCAGGTTGCGCACCGTCTCAATCAAGTTGTGGAGGACTTCGGTCAAGTTGCGGACGGCCGCGTTGAGCTCGGTGAGCTGCGCTTGGGTCTGGGCCTGGTGGGCCAGGAACTCCTGACGATGGGCAGTGAAAGCC
>NZ_FYEK01000038.1 GCF_900187885.1 Thermoflexus hugenholtzii JAD2
ATCCTCGGGCGCATCCCGGGGGTGGAGGGCTTCTATGTGGTGGCGGGTTTCAGCGGGCATGGGGTGATGCACGGCCCCATCGCCGGCCTGCTGATGGCGGAGGAGATCCTGGACGGCCGGGCCCACACCCTGGACATCGCCCCGCTGCGTTACGAGCGGTTCCTGACCTCCCCACCGCCCGCGGAATACAACGTGATCTAAT
>NZ_FYEK01000039.1 GCF_900187885.1 Thermoflexus hugenholtzii JAD2
ATCACGCGGCTGGCGCAGATGGCGCGGGCGACGGGGATTCATCTGGTGATCGCCACGCAGCGGCCGAGCGTGGACGTGGTGACGGGGCTGATCAAGGCGAACTTTCCGGCGCGGATTGCCTTTGCGGTGGCTTCGTCGGTGGACTCGCGGGTGATCCTGGACATGCCGGGGGCGGAGACGTTGCTGGGGCGGGGCGACATGCTTTTCCTGCCGCCCGACCAGGG
>NZ_FYEK01000040.1 GCF_900187885.1 Thermoflexus hugenholtzii JAD2
GTGATCGGGATCGACAGCCATGAGGGGAATCTGACGGCTTTCGTGACCTCCACCAGTGAGATCCGGGAGATCGACACAGGGTATGTGGGGAAGGTCAACCGGGACCATCTGCGGCGCGAGATCAAAGGGACGAGAGGGAAGCACAACCCGAAGGCCAAGAAGAAGATCGCCTCCAAGCATCGAAGGATCCGGAAGCAGAAGGTGGAGAACTTCTGGCATCATCTGGCCCTGGCGCTGATCGCCTGGGCCATCGGAATGAAAGCGGCTCTTGTGCTGGAGGATCTCCAGGGGATGAAGGAGCGGATCGGGAAGGGGAAGTCCAGGAGGATGCGGCAGCGCCTGCTCAACTTCTGGAGCATTATGACTTTCCAGCGCCTTCTGGTTCAGAAGGCGAGGTTTTACGGGGTTCCGGTGATTTTTGTGG
>NZ_FYEK01000041.1 GCF_900187885.1 Thermoflexus hugenholtzii JAD2
TCGTTGCGCTGCCGCGGCGCCCGGCTCGAGAACCCCAACGGGGACGCCCTCCGCGCCGATCTGATGACGGTGGAGGGAAGTGTGTTCCTCAACCAGGGGTTCCACGCCACCGGGGCGGTGCGGCTGCTGGGGGCCCGCATCGGGGGATCGTTGATCTGCCGCGGCGCCCGGCTCGAGAACCCCAACGGGGACGCCCTCCGCGCCGAACGATCCACGGTGGAGGAGAGTGTATTCCTGGACGGATTAGAGTTGAACGGAGGCCTTAACTTTCAATACGCCCGGCTCGGGGTGATCGTGGACGATGAAGGCAGCTGGCCGCAGCGGGGCCAGCTCCGGATCGACGGCCTGGAATACGAAGGGTTCGCCGGCGATCGAACCCCGATGGATGCCCGGCGGCGCCTCGAATGGCTCCGACGCCAGCTCCCGGACTTCCGGCCCCAGCCCTACGACCAGCTGGCCCAGGTCTTCCGCCGGATGGGCCTGGAAGCGGAGGCAGTCGAGGTGCTGATCGCCAAGCAGGAGGATCTCATCCGCTATTGGGAAGCTGAGCCGGTGGAGCAAGCTTACCCGGCGGGTCTTGGGGATCACCATCGGCCACGGCTATCGCTCGGGGCGGGCCCTCCTCTGGAGCCTGGCCTTCGTGATCATCGGCGCGCTGATCTTCGGATGGGCCGATGCCTCCAACCTGATGGCCCCCTCCTCCCCGGAGATCCTGACGGATCCCCTCTATCGCGCCAGCGGGACGATCCCCCCCGACTATCCCCGGTTTCAGGCCCTCGCCTACAGCCTGGATGCCTTCCTGCCCATCGTGGATCTCCATCAGGAGAGCTTCTGGCTTCCGGACGCCAGCAAGCCCTTCGGGGCCCTCGTCCGGCTCTACCTTTGGATCCACATCGCCGCCGGCTGGCTCCTCTCCACGCTCTTCGTCAGCGGCGTCACCGGCCTGGTGCGGCGCCTGGAGTAGGGGCAACCCCCGGGCCGCCCTTTCGGATGCATCCACGGTCTTGAAAAACCCGCCCGCCGGGCCTCGGGCGGCGGGGTCTTGTGGGCCAGGCGAGCTCTTGCTATAATCTCTTACAGGCGTGGGCGGTTAGCTCAGGTGGTGAGAGCGCCGTGTTGACAACGCGGAGGTCAGAGGTTCGAGTCCTCTACCGCCCATCCGCTGGGCGCCCGCCCCTTCAGGGGCGGGCCTTTGCCTTCTCGAGGCGGGGAGGTCCCTGCGCCCCCGCCCGACAAACCCGAGGAAGGGGACACGTCCTTCCGATCGCGCCACGCCAGAGCGCGGGCCCCGCCGGCTGAGAGGGCCCGTCGTGGCGGCCGGGAGGATACCACCCCGGAGGGGCCGCCCCGATCCGGCGCGGCCGGGGTAGGGGCGGACGGCTGGCCCCCGTTAACGGGCCCGGAGGGCGGCCGCGCCGGGGCGCGGCCGAAATGGGGTGGAACCGCGGGAGGCCCGCGCCTCTCGTCCCGATGGGACGGGAGGCGCGTTTTGTTTCGAAGCCACCGGCCCGCCGCGCCGGCCGAGCTTCGCTCCGTGAAAAGAAAGGAGGAGGTTCCGATGCCACAAAAGAAGATCGTGCCCTATCAGGACACATGGCTCTATCGCATCCGCCACTCCTGCGCCCACGTCATGGCCCAGGCGGTCCTGGAGATGTTCCCTGAGGGCAAGTTAGGGATCGGGCCGCCCATCGAGGACGGCTTTTACTATGACTTCGACCTGCCCCGCCCGTTGACGCCGGAGGACCTGGAGCGGATCGAGGCGCGGATGCGGGAGATCATCGCCGGGGACCATCCTTTCATCCGCCGCGAGGTGACCCCGGAGGAGGCTCGCACGCTTTTCAAAGATCAGCCCTACAAGCTGGAGCTGATCGAGGACATCCTCCAGCGCGGCACGGATGAGTATGGCAACCCGCTCCCGCCCGGCCAGCGCCCGGTCCTCACCACCTACCGGCACGACACCTTCGAGGACCTGTGCCGGGGGCCCCACGTGGAGCGCACGGGCCAGATCCACCCGGGGGCCTTCAAGCTGCTCCACGTGGCCGGGGCCTACTGGCGGGGCGACGAGCGCCGGCCCATGCTCCAGCGCATCTACGGGACGGCCTGGGAGACGCCGGAGCAGCTGGAGCAGTATCTCTGGCGGCTGGAGGAGGCGAAAAAGCGCGACCACCGCCGCCTGGGCCGGGAGCTGGATCTCTTCTCCTTCCACGAGGTCGCCCCGGGCGCCCCCTTCTGGCACCCGAAGGGGATGGTGATCTTCCGCGAGCTGGAGCGCCTCTGGCGGGAGGAGCACGACCGCCGGGGCTACCAGGAGATCTCCACCCCCATCCTGGTCCACCGCAAGCTCTGGGAGCAGTCCGGCCACTGGGAGCACTACAAGGAGAACATGTTCCTGCTGGAGGTGGAGGGGCAGGAGTTCTCCCTCAAGCCCATGAATTGCCCGGAGTCCACGATCATCTATCGTTCCCGCCTGCGCTCCTACCGGGACCTGCCGCTGCGGCTGAACGAGATCGGGCGGCTGCACCGCTTCGAGCGCTCGGGGACCCTCCACGGGATGCTGCGGGTGCGGCAGATCACCATGGACGACGCCCACATCTACTGCCGGCCCGATCAGATCCTGGAGGAGATCGACGGCGTCCTGGACCTGATCTACAGCTTCTACAGCATCTTCGACTTCGAGCCGGAGTTCTTCCTGAGCACGAAGCCCCCCAAGGCCATGGGGGATCCGAAGCTGTGGGAGATCGCCGAGGAGGCCCTGCGCCAGGCCCTGGAGCGCCGGGGCATCGAATACGGCCTGAAGGAAGGCGAGGGCGCCTTCTACGGGCCCAAGATCGACGTCCAGGTGAAGGACGCCATCGGCCGCGACTGGCAGCTGGCCACGGTGCAGCTGGACTTCCAGATGCCGGAGCGGTTCGGGCTGGAGTATATGGATCGGGACGGGACGCCCAAGCGGCCGGTGATGATCCATCGGGCCATCTTCGGCTCCTTCGAGCGCTTCATCGGCATCCTCACCGAGCACTACGCCGGCGCCTTCCCGGTCTGGCTGGCCCCGGTCCAGGTCGTGGTCATCCCCATCACCGACCGCCACGTCCCTTACGCCCAGGAGGTGGGGGCGAAGCTGCGGGCGGCCGGCCTGCGGGTCGAGGTGGACGACGGGAGCGAGCGGATGCAGGCCAAGATCCGCGACGCCCAGCTCCAGAAGGTCCCCTACATGCTGATCGTGGGGGATCGGGAGCAGGCGGCGGGCACGGTGGCCGTGCGCCTGCGGACCGGGGAGGATCTGGGGGCGATGAGCCTGGAGGCCTTCCTGGGCCGGGCCATGGAGGCCATCCGCAGCCGGCGCGGGCTGTGAGCGCTCGGAGAGGGTTGCAGCGATGCGCACCCGAGAGGAGCTCGAGGCCATCGAGGATCAGATCCTCGCCCCTTATGGCCAACGCAGCCGGCTCAGCCGGGGCCGTCGCTACCCGGAGCCCGAGCACGCCTACCGCACCGCCTTCCAGCGGGACCGCGACCGCATCCTCCACACCACCGCCTTCCGCCGGTTGAAGCACAAAACCCAGGTCTTCATCGTCACCGAAGGCGACTACTACCGCACCCGCCTCACCCACACCCTGGAGGTGGCCCAGATCGGCCGCACCATCGCCCGGGCCCTGGGGGTCAACGAGGACCTGGTGGAAGCCATCTGTCTGGCCCACGATCTGGGCCACCCGCCCTTCGGCCACGCCGGGGAGCAAGCCCTGGACCGCCTGATGCGGGAACATGGGGGCTTCGAGCACAACGCCCAGTCCTACCGCATCGTGACCCATCTCGAACGGCGCTACCCTGAGTTCCGCGGCCTGAACCTCACCTACGAGGTGCTGGAGGGGCTGGTCAAGCACGAGACGGAATACGACCATCCCATGATCCGCGACTTCGAGCCCCACCGCCGCCCCACCCTGGAGGGCCAGATCGCCAACGTCGCCGACGAGCTGGCCTACACCGCCCACGACCTGGACGACGGGCTGCGGGCGGCGTTGATCCGACCGGAGGACCTGGAGGGCCTGGCCCTCTGGGAGGAGCTCCAGCGCTCCATCGGCTGGGATGGCCGGGGGTTCAGCGACCTGATCCGTTATCGATTGGTGCGCCGCCTCATCGGCCGGATGGTCACCGACGTGATCACCGCCACCGACCAGCGCCTGCAGGTCGTTCAACCCCGTTCCCCGGACGAGGTCCGCGATCACCCGCATCCCCTCGTCGGCTTCTCCGAGGAGATGGCCGCGAAGGTCCGGGAGCTCAAGGCGTTCCTCTACCGTCGCCTCTACCGGCATCCCCACTTGGTGCGCATGCAGGCCAAAGCGGAGCGGATCCTCGAAGCCCTCTTCCGGGCGTATATCCAGGAGCCCGAACAGCTCCCCTACTGGGTCCAGGAGCGCATCCGGGAGGAAGGGGACCTGCACCGCGTGGTCTGCGACTACATCGCCGGGATGACGGACCGCTTCGCCCTGGAGGAATACCGCCGCCTGTATGAGGTGACGGATGTGCTGTAACCGGCAGGGCCGTGCCGGCTTCCTTCTCGCCCTTCTCCTGCTGGCTGCCGCGCCGCCGGATCCCCGGTTCGGGGTGGTGGAGTCGCCGGAGGCGCCGGAGCGGGCCGCGGAGCTGGGCGTCGCCTGGACCCGGGTGCGCTTCGCCTGGAACGAGATCCAGCCGGGGGGCCCGCAGGACTGGAACCCGCCGTGGCCGGCGGAGCGCCTGGAGGCGGAGCATCGGGCCGGACGGGAGATCGCCGCCCTGGTGCTGGGGACCCCCCGGTGGGCCCAGGCCGACCCGAAGGTCCCCGGCGTTCCGAGAGGCCTCTACGAGGAGGAGAGCCGCCCGGAGAACCTGTGGGCCGCTTTCCTCCGCCGTCTGGCCACCACGTATCCCTACATCCGCACCTGGATCATCTGGAACGAGCCGGACATCTGGGATCCCGCTTATCCCGGCTACACCTGGGGCGGCAGCGAGGCGGACTTCGTCCGTCTGGTGCGGGTGGCCTATCGCACCCTCAAGGGGCTGAACCGGGAGAACCGGGTGCTGCTCGGCGCCTTCACCTACTGGTGGGACGCGGTCTACGGCCGCCGGCCTTACTTCGAGCGGTTCCTGGAGGCCCTGGCTCAGGATCCGGAGGCGCCCCGCTACAACCGGTATTTCGATGGGCTGTGCGTGAACCTTTACTTCAACCCAGACAGCATCTACGAGCTGATCCGCTGGCATCACGAGCGGATGCAGGCCCACGGCTTCGACAAGCCCATCTGGCTCACTGAGACCAACGCCGCGCCCTCGGAGGACCCGACGTGGCCGGTGCCCCGCCCGATGTTCCGGGTCACTTTGGAGGAGCAGGCCGCCTTCATCGGCCAGGCCGTCGCCCTGGCCTTCGCCGCCGGGGCCGAACGGGTGGCGGTCTACAAGCTGATCGACAACCCCACGGATCACTTCGCCAACCCCGAGCCCTTCGGGCTGGTCCGGGAGGACGGCACGCCCCGGCCCGCCTTCCAGGCTTACCACGTGGCCATCCGCCTCCTGGGCCAGCTCCGGGATGCGGCGCGGGTCCGCCACGACACGGTGGCCGTGGTGGAGGCGAAGCGGGCCGACGCCTGGGTCCGCGTCGCCTGGTCTCGCGTCCCTGCTTCCCAAACGGTGACCCTGGCGCGGCGGGGGAGCCTCCGCCTGGCCGTCGACGGCCTGGGGCGCCCGGTTCCGTTGGAGCGGCTCCCGACGGGCTACCGGGTCCTCCTGCCGGGAGCCCGATGCGCCCAGCGCCTGGGAGGCACCTGTATGATCGGCGGGATGCCCGTTTACATCGTGGAGTCCACCCCGCCCTCTGCTCGCTTACCTCGCTGAGATGGATTACCCCTTCATCGGGCGGACGTCGGTGGGGACCACACATCCAGGTAGCTCCCCCAATCGAGATGGCCATAGTATCCGAACCAATCCCCACGGGGATCCAGCGCCTCCAGGACCCCGCACGGAGTTCCGCCCGCTGCGGGGATCGCCCACAGCGAGGATCGATCCCAGCGATCCAGGCGGACGAACAGGATCCACTCGCCGGCCCAGCGGGGATATTCGTCCCGATAAGCCGGGTCCTCGGTCAGCTGCCGCCAATGGGGCTCGTCGGCGACGTCCACCACAAACAGGCGCCGCTGGAGCAGAGCCTGGCGGGCGTCCTCGCCGCCCACCAGATCCCCCCGGTCCGGCATGGCCACGAACGCGATCCGCGTTCCATCCGTCGACCAAGCAGGGGAGGAGACGGCGAGGAGCGGGGGGGAGAGCGCCTGGCCCTCCCCGGTGCGGGCGGAGAGCAGGTGGAGCCGCTTGTTGGTCCACGCGCCCCGATATCCTCCCACCACCACCGCAATGCGATCCCCACCCGTGGGCGAGGGCGCGAGGAAATCCTCATAAGCCAGCATGGGTTCCACCGTCAGCGACCGGGAGGGGCCCCCTCGCGTCGGGAGGAGACGCAGGGGAACTCCATCTGCGAGGATGGATGCGGAGAACATGGGGTCCACCCAATAGAGCAGGGCCTGGCCGTCGGGCGCCCATCCGGCCAGGAGGAGGCCATAGGCGGAAGGACGACCGGCGTGGAGGAGCTCCTGAGGAGGCCCTCCCTCGGCCCGGACGCGGCCCAGGAACGCGTAACGCGCCCCGGGCTGTCCGGTGTAGAGATCCTTTTCCCCCTCCAGGAACCTCAGCCCCGAATAGGCGATCCAGCGGCCGTCCGGGCTCCAGGCGATCCGATCCACCCCGGTTCCCGCGGGGAGCAACGTGCGCGGCGTCCCCCCGGGGGAGAGCCCCATCAGGGCCCCGTCCGCCGTCCGCACGGCCAGCCGATCCTCCTTCGGGGACCAGCGGAAATCGGTGCCGGGAAGGCGCTGGATCAGGCGTCCCTGCGCGTCGAAGATCTGGATCTCGGCTTCCTGCGCCAGAGCAGCCAGCGACCGGAGGGGGACCAGCGGGGCATGCGTATCCCGCCGCCGGCGGTCAACCGGAGGGGAGCACCCTCCGGGAGCTCCCGGACCCATAGATCCCCACCCTGAATGAAGGCGAGCCGGCCGGCCCCTCGGTCCCCCGACAGGCCCATCCCGCCGGTAAGGAGGGCGGGGTCGGGGTGGACGTTGCCGTCGGGGTAGGCGCTCGATGCCGTTGCAGCTCAAGCTCCGGCGAAGCCACCGCCGCCGGCGTGTGTGGAACGCTTGGGGAAGGAGAAGGGGAAGGCGGAGGCGTCTCCGCCCTCCCCCGGCAGGCCCAGGTGATCAGGGCCACCAGCAGGATGAAAAAGCCCCGCTTCGCCCACATCGAGATCCTCCTCTCATCGTTCAACCCATCGACTCCCTTCCTGGCCGCCCGGCATTCGAAGCGTGCCATCACCTCGAGGCGCCACGCGCCCCCATCATCCGCCCGGTCGTCCGGCGGGCTCCATCACCGGCCAAGCCCGGAGGGCGCCATCGCTTCCCAGCGAGAGCAACCATCGGCCGTCCGGGGACCACCGGATCTCAATGATGTCGCTGCCGTGATGGAGATGGGCGAGGCGCTCCCCCGTCCCTCCATCGATCACCTCCACCGCTCGTCCGATGTCGGGACCGCCTCGCGCTCCGGAGGGCCGGGCGATGAGCATGCGGCTCAGATCGAAGACCTCGGAGCCGGTCCGGGGGAAGCGACGGGCGCTTCGCTCCCCTGTTTCGACATCCCGGATCGACAGCTCGGAGGTCCCGGGCAGGACGGTCACCAGGCGCCGGGCGTCGAGCCATCCCACCAGCTCGTGCTCGGCCAAGCGGAGGGTCTCGGCGCCGCGGCGCCGATCGATCACCCGCACCGCGCTGGCCCCGGCCTCCAGGGACGGCATCTCCTCCACCGCCACCCACTCTCCCTCCGGGCTGAAGGCGATGAGCGGCCGGGCGTAGGTCGTGCGAACGGAGACGCTCCGGCCCACGGGTTCCCAGCGTCCCTCAGATCCCCGACGCCAGATCTGGATCAGGCCGGGCTCCAGGCTTGAGCTTCCGCTGGCGACCCCGCTGGCGGCGGCCAGGGCCTGGCCGTCCGGGGCCCAGACCACGAGATGGATCTCCTGCCCCGATGGGAAGCCTTCCAGCACCGCCTCCTCCGTGCCCTCCGGGAGGCGCACGACGCGCACCCGTGCTCCGTCCCCATAAGCGAGCATCCGCCCGTCCGCCGAGAAGGCGGCCCCTTGCGGACCCCGTCGGCCGCCCGGCAGGACACGTCGGAGCTGGCCGGTCTCGCGCTCCAGCAGGTGGCTGATGTCCTCCTCCGGGTTGGCGACCAGGACCCGGGCGCCATCCGGGCTGAGGACCGGGTGACGCCACGGCGGGCTCAGGCGACGGACCGGCGTGGCGGAGGGGGCGACCGCCCAGATCGCCGCGCCACCGTGGCGCAGATTCGCCGCCACATAGCGCCCATCCAGGGACATCATCAGCGGCGGCATCGCATCCTCCGTGGACAGCCGTCCCAGGGCCTCCTCCGCTCCCTGCGTGTAACGCCACGCCGTCAGGATCCCATCTTCGTACAGGATGCGCAGCGTATCGTCTGCGAAGGCCCCGGCGAGGGGCTCTGGATCCCCGGGGCCCACCGGCCGCGCCCCCAGGCGACGACCGGAGCCCAGCGCCCAAACCTGAGTGGGCATCGGCGGCGGGGGCGCGCCGCTTCCCAACCCGTGGGAGCCCAGAGCCGCCAGCCGCTCCCCCGAGGCGTCATAGAAGAGGGTCTCGCGGGGGACGTCCAGGGCTGGAAAGCCGCTCACCGGATCCCCCCGCAGGCGAGCGACCACCTGGCCGCTGGAGCTATCCAGGAGGAGCACCCCCTGGGAGGCTGGAACCGCCAGCTGTCGCCCGTCCGGGGACCCAGCGAGGGTCCAGGCCGAGAGGCATTGCTCGCCGACCCTTAGCGCCCAGCGGACCGCGCCGCTCTGAACGTCGAGGAAGCGTGGGCAGGGGGGCTGTAGTGCGGCGAGCAACACGCCCCGTCCATCCCCGGACCAGTAGGGCGAAGGGAGGACGCCGGGGGAGATCCGGGAATCCGGCACCTCCCGGACCGTCCCGGTCTCCCAGTGGATCAGGGTGATGGGATCCCCTCGATTGGGCCCGATGCACTGGACTGCGGTCCACTCCCCGTCCGGCGACCAGTCCAGGCCGCACCACTGGGCGTTCGGTGCCAGAGGGGTGAGGAAGCGGGTGCTCCCATCCGTCAGGGAAAGTCGGACGACGGCTCCGCTCTCCAGCACCGCAGCCGCCCACCGCCCGCGCGAATCGATCCCCATGGCCCGCAGCGGGGCCGGGAGGGGCGTGAACCATTCCTCCCGAAGATCCGGGATGCGGACGCGGGAGACGCCCACGCTCCAGCCCAGGATCAGAGACTGCGCGTCGGGGGTGAAGCGCGCGGCCCGCAATCCGCCGCGTCCGATCCACACAGGTTCCCCGAACCGGATCCGGATCGTAGGAGTAGGAATCGGAGACGGAGTGGCGAGCGGCGCGGGCATCCGGGTTTCCACTGGGGTTTCCGGCAGGGGTGTGGAAGGAGAAGGAGGTGAAGGTAGCGCCCTGCAACCGGAAAGCAGGATGAGAAAGAAGAGGAAGCGCCCCCGCCACGCGGTTCGAAAGCCCGACATCTTGGCCCCCCTCCGGCGGAACAGATCTTTCCACGCGGTTTGCCGGCTCTATTTTAGCGTTTATGGGAGTTTTGGCCTTCCCGCAGCCATGGATCCGGGCGGGTCCGTGAGAGTTGGCCGCTCGCACGAATCAGGGCAAAATGGAAGAGCTCGGCTTCTCTTTAACTACGTGAGGAGGAGATCCGGTGAGCGAATTCGGATCCTCCCTTCCGCCGGAGGAGCTCCGGCGTCTGGCGGAGCGGTTGAGAGCGCTCTCGGAGGACGAGCGGGCGCTGCTGCTGGCCCTGGTGGAGCTGGATCATGAGACAGGCGCCCCCCTGTCCCCGGAGATGCGGGAGCTCCTCCAGGCTCTGGCTGCCTCCTTGGAGGACTATGATCCAGAAGAGATCCGCGCCGCCATCCGCCGCGTGGTCCGAAGCCCATCCCAGCACCCCTCCGGATCGTGGCCCGGCGAGCTGCGCCGTCTTCTGCGCCATCACCTGAAAGGACGTTAGTTGCGCTTCCCCGGGCGGAGCGGGGGCCGCCCCCGGAGCCATCGCCCACTCACGAGCCCGCTGAGCCGTTCCGGCATGGGGCGCCTCCCGGGAAAGTTTTTCCCATTCGATATACCCGCTCATCCCCCAAAAGGTGGGGGGGCCAGTCCTCTGTCCGCCCGCCTTGACGCGCCCTTTTCCCCCCACTAAGATAAAAGCGAACCACCCCTTGTGAGATCAGCGAAGGAGAAGCCTATGTCGGATTTCCTGTTCCGGGGTTCACTGGCGGAAGTGGATCCGGACGTGGCCGCCCTGATCCGCTACGAGCACGAGCGCCAGATCCGCAAGCTCATCCTCATCCCCTCCGAGTCCTACGCCCCGGCGGCCGTCCGTGAGGCCCTGGGCTCCGTGTTCCAGAACCTCTACGCCGAAGGCTACCCCCACGAGCGCACCCGAACCCAGACGGAAGCCGAGCTGCTGGATTACGAGGATCAGCTGGGGTTCTACCGGCGATACAGCGACCAGCGGTATTACAAGGGCGTGGAATACGCGGACATTGTGGAGGCCCTGGCCCGGCGGCGCTGTGCTGAAGCCTTCGCCACCCCGGAGATCCCTCCCGAGCGCATCTTCGTCAACGTCCAGCCCCTCTCCGGCGCCCCGGCCAACAACGCCGTCTACGAAGCCCTCCTCCAGCCGGGGGATACGGTGATGGGCATGTCCCTCGTCCACGGCGGCCACCTCACCCACGGCTCCCCGGTCAACCGCTCGGGCAAGCACTACCGCATCGTCTGGTATACGGTGGATCCCCAGACGGAGCGCCTGGATTACGATCAGATCCGTGAACTGGCCCGGCAACACCGGCCGAAGATGATCATCGCCGGCTACACCTCCTACCCCTGGGCGCCGGACTGGAAGCGCTTCCGGGAGATCGCCGATGAGGTGGGGGCGTATCTGCTGGCCGACATCGCCCACACCGCCGGGATGGTCATCGCCGGGGCCTATCCGAACCCCCTGGGCTATGCCCACGTGATCACCTTCACCACCCACAAGACCATCATGGGCCCCCGCGGGGCCTGCATCCTGACCACGGACCCGGACCTGGCGAAGAAGATCGATCGCGCGGTCTTCCCGGGGGAGCAGGGCGGACCCCATGTGAACGTCTTCGCCGCCCTGGCGGTGGCCTTCAAACTGGCCCGCACCCCTCAGTTCCGCGAGCTGCAGCATCAGATCGTGCGCAACGCCCAGGCCATGGCCCGGCGCCTGGCTGAGCGCGGCCTCCGCATCCCCTACGGCGGCACCAACACCCACCTGCTCCTGGTGGACTGCAAGTCGGTGCGCGGCCCGGATGGGACGCCGCTCATGGGCGACCCGGCGGCCCGGGTGCTGGACCTGGCCGGGATCGTGGTCAACCGCAACACCATCCCCGGCGACACGGGGGCGGGAGCCGCCAGCGGCATCCGCCTGGGGACCCCCTGGATCACCCAGCGGGGGTTCCGGGAGCCGGAGGTCGAGGCCCTGGCGGACATCATCGCCGACGTGCTGTGGGCCTGTAAGCCCCACCGCTACTACGTGGGCCGGGACCTGGTCTACCGGACCAAGGTAGAGTTCGACGTCCTGGAGGAAGCGAAACTGCGAGTCGCCGAGCTCGCCGCCCGGGCCGGGGCGGATGTGGAGCTCCCCCGAAGCGGCTACCCTCATTACTGGTTCATCACCGATCGCCTCCCCGCGGCGGATGGAATGGCCGTGCTGGAGATCCGGGGCGACCGGGCGGCCGAGTTCCTGGACGCGGCCCTCACCCAGCGGGCGGTCGGGCTCCCGGTCGGCGAGGGAGCGCCCACTTTCCTGATGGAGGCCGACGGCCGGATCATGAGCCCGGCCTACGTGATCCGCGACGCGCCCGACAATTTCCGGCTGGTGGTGCCCGAGGAGCGGGCCGGGCGCGTCGCCGCATGGCTGCGGGATCTTTCGGACGGCTACGTCCGTTTCGATGAGGACGTCTGGGCCAAGCTCCCCGGCCCCCTGCGGGTGCGGGAGATCCCGGCGGAAGACCCCCGGGCCGTCTCCGCCCGGGCCCAGGCCCGGTTCCCGACGGACCTGAGCGACGAGGCCGCCGTGGCCATCCACAAGCCCTTCTTCATCGGCCATCGGGCCGTCGATGCGGTCCACCGCCATCGCCTGACGCCGTTGCCGGACTTCTCCTACGCCGAGCCGGAGGGCGTGCCCCTTAAGCGGACCTCCCTTTATGAGCTGCACCGGGAACTGGGCGCGAAGATGATCCCCTTCGCCGGCTGGGAGATGCCGGTCTGGTATACCAGCGTGGGCGAGGAACACCGGGCGGTTCGCACCGCCGCCGGCCTCTTCGACGTCTCCCACATGGGCGTGCTGGAGGTCCAGGGGCCCGGCGCCCGCGCTTTCCTGGAGCGGGTGACCACCAACGATGTGATGTCCCTCCGGGTCGGGGAATCCCAGTATACCTACCTGCTGGACCCCGAGGGCCACGTGCTGGACGATCTGATCATCTACGCGCTGGCGCCGGACCGCTACATGCTGGTGGTCAACGCGGCCAACAACGATCGGGACTGGGCCTGGCTGAACGCCGTAGCGCGAGGGGAGGTCCAGATCGATCGGGAGCGCCCCTGGGCGATGCTCACCGATGAGGTGATCCTGCGGGATCTCCGGGATCGCCGCTGGGGGGATGATTGTCGCGTGGACCTCGCCCTTCAGGGTCCCCAGTCCCTGAAGATCCTCCAGTCCCTAGCTGATGGCCGGACCGGGGAGCGCCTGGCGGCGCTGCAGCGGGGGCAGGTCCTGCGCGCGGAGATCCAGGGCTTCGACCTCATCATCTCCCGCACCGGCTACACCGGTGAGCGCATCGGTTATGAGCTGTTCGTCCACCCGGACCGGGCGCCGGCCCTCTTCGAGCGCTTGCTGGACGCCGGCAAGCCCTTCGGCCTTCGGCCGTGCGGCCTAGGGGCTCGCGACAGCACCCGCACCGAGGCCGGCCTCCCGCTCTACGGTCACGAGCTGGCTGGCCCCTTCGATCTCACCCCCGGCGACGCCGGCTTCGCCTCCTTCGTCAAGCTCTACAAGCCGTTCTTCATCGGACGGAAGGCCTACATGGCCCGTGAGGCGAAGCGGACGATGGAGGTGGCGCGCTTCCGGATCTCCGAGAAGGGGGTCCGGCTGCCGAAGCTGGGGGATGCGGTGGTGGATCGGCGGGGGCGGGTGATCGGCTACGTCACCAGCTGCGCGATGGACACGGAGGGGCTCCTCACCGGCATGGCCTGGATCGAGCGGAGCCATCAGGCGGAGGGGACACCCATCGGGATCATTGTGGGAAGCGGAAACCTGCCCGAGCGGCCGAAGATCGGTGATCGGCTGACCGTGCCCATCCCCGCTCAGGTGGTGAGCCGCTTCATGAGCCGCTGAGGAGACAGTCGGATGCCTTCGCCGTTCCCGGGCATGGATCCGTATCTCGAGCATCCGGCCCTGTGGCCGGGGCTTCACAGCCGGCTGATCGTGGGATTGGCCGATCATCTGGGACCGATCCTGCGCCCCCGCTACTACGTGGAGGTGGAGGAGCGGGTGTATCTGCTCACTTCGGAAGGCGGCGCTTTCCCCTTCCCGGCCCGGTCTGATGTGGCGGTTGCGGCCCCCTCGGGTTTACCGTCCTCCCCCGGGTCGATCCCCATCCCAGCCGGCGGGGCGCGCGTGGTGACACTTCCGATGCCGGAGGAAGTACGCGAACGCTATCTCGTGGTGCGGGAGGCGGGGACCCATCAGGTGGTGACCTGGCTGGAGATCCTCTCCCCGGCCAACAAGGCCCCCGGGGAGGGCCAACGGGTTTATCTCCAAAAGCGGGAGGAGATCCTTCGAAGCCGGGTGCATCTGGTGGAGATCGACTTGCTGCGGGCGGGGGAGCCGATGCCGGTGATGGGGGACGGACGGGACGGCCACTACCGCATCCTGATCAGCCGCTGGGAACAGCGCCCCCGCGCCCTCCTCTACGTCTTCACCCTCCGCGACTCCATCCCCACCTTCCGCCTCCCCCTCCTCCCCGGCGACGAGGAGCCGGAGGTGGACCTGGGGCGCCTGCTCCAAACCATCTATGAACGAGCTGCTTACGATTTGCGGGTTCGCTATGAAGAGGAACCCGTCCCGCCCCTCGAACCCCCCTTCGCCGAATGGGCCGCCGCCCTGCTCCGGGAGAGGGGACTGCGGACCCGCTGACCGCCGGGAAACGCCTGAAGGGGGATGGAACCATGCCTTCGCCGTTCCCGGGCATGGACCCGTATCTCGAGCATCCGGCCCTGTGGCCGGACGTGCACAACAGCCTGATCGCAGCGCTGCGGGATGAGTTGGCCCCGCGGCTGCGCCCGCGCTACATTGTGGCCATCGAGGAGCGTCTCTACCTCATCACCCCGGAGGGAGCGGGATGGCCGATCCGGGCCGACGTCGCCGTCGCCCCCACGTCGGAAGCCCTCCCGGAGTCTGGACGGCCCGGCCCCCTGATCCGGGGAGCGCGGGTGGTGGAAGTCCCCCTCCCGGAGATCCTGCGGGAGACCTATCTGGAGGTGCGGGCGGCCGGCACCGGGGAGGTCATCACCATGATGGAGATCCTCTCGCCCACCAACAAGCGACCGGGGGAGCCCCGCCGGCTCTACGAGCAGAAGCGAACGCTCTTGCTGGGCAGCCGGACCCACCTGGTGGAGATCGACTTGCTGCGGGCGGGGGAGCCGATGCCGGTGATGGGGGACGGACGGGACGGCCACTACCGCATCCTGATCAGCCGCTGGGAGCAACGCCCCCGCGCCCTGCTCTACGTCTTCACCGTCCGCGACTCCATCCCCACCTTCCGCCTCCCCCTCCTCCCCGGCGACGAGGAGCCGGAGGTGGACCTGGGGCGCCTGCTCCAAACCATCTATGAACGAGCTGCTTACGATTTGCGGGTTCGCTATGAAGAGGAACCCGTCCCGCCCCTCGAACCCCCCTTCGCCGAATGGGCCGCCGCCCTGCTCCGGGAGAAGGGATATCGGAGACGATAGCCCCGGGGACGCAGGCGGCCGCCTGCGGGCCCCGATGGGTTCCTTAACATTAACATTTCAATAGGGGGTGCGCGATGAGCCAGGAGATCACGATCAGCGTGATCAAGGCCGATATCGGGGGCATGGTGGGCCACTCGGGGATCCACACGGACCTGGTGGCCCTGGCCCGGCAGCATCTGGAGGAGGCCCAGCGCCGGGGTGTGATCGTCGATTACTACGTGACCTGGTGCGGGGACGACCTGCAGCTCATCATGACCCACCGCCACGGGACCGACAGCCCCATCGTCCACGGCCTGGCCTGGGAGACCTTCGAGCGCTGCACCGTCAAGGCCAAGGAGATGAAGCTTTACGGCGCCGGCCAGGATCTCATCGCCGACGCCTTCTCGGGGAACGTGCGGGGGATGGGGCCGGGGGTGGCGGAGATGTCCTTCATCGAGCGCCCCTCGGAGCCGATCATCATCTTCATGGCCGACAAGACCTCGGCCGGCGCCTGGAACCTCCCCCTGTTCCGCATGTTCGCGGATCCCTTCAACACGGCCGGCCTGGTGATCTCCCCCGCCCTGCACGAGGGCTTCCGCTTCGAGGTCCATGATGTGAAAGGCCACAAGCGCATCTTCTTCAACTGCCCCGAGGAGATGTATGACCTGCTGGTCTTCATCGGGGCGCCGGGCCGCTACATGATCAAGGCTGTCTACACCAAGAAAGGGGAGATCGCCGCGGTCTCCTCCACCGAGCGGCTCTCCCTGATCGCCGGGCATTACGTGGGGAAGGACGATCCGGTATGCATCGTGCGGGCCCAGGGGATCTTCCCGGCGGTGGGGGAGATCCTGGAGCCCTTCACCATGCCCCACATTGTAGAAGGCTGGATGCGGGGCTCCCACTACGGGCCGCTGATGCCGGTGCCCCTGCAATACGCCAAGTGCACCCGTTTCGACGGCCCGCCGCGGGTGGTGGCCCTGGGCTTCCAGCTGGCCGACGGCCGGCTGGTCGGGCCGCGGGACATGTTCGACGATCCGGCCTTCGATGAGGCCCGGCGGCTGTGCAACGTGATCGCGGACCACTTCCGCCGCCACGGTCCCTTCGAGCCCCATCGGCTGCCGATGGAGGAGATGGAATACACCACCCTGCCGGAAGTGGCCGAGCGCCTGGCCGGGCGCTGGGAGCCCCTCCCGGAGCCCCACCCGGCCATCGCCGGAGGCGACGGCAGCGCGGTGGAGGCGGACTGAGGGGAGGCCTCAGGAGGATTTGTTCCCTCCCGCTCGGGCGGGTATAATTCCAGGCGCAGGGGCAGGAAGTGCCCCGCACTTCCTGCCCTTTTTGTTCCCGCTTGCCCCTGGGTCCACCCGGGGCGAGGGAGGAGTCTGAAGGCTGCAGGAGGGAACCCGATGGCGACGGTGGGGCCGACGTATCTGACCCCCGAGGGCAAGCGCCAGTTAGAGCAGGAACTGGAGTATCTGCGCACGGTCAAGCGCCGGGAGATCGCCGAGCGTCTGCGTTTCGCCATCCAGCAGGGCGATCTCTCGGAGAACGCGGACTATCACGCGGCCAAGGAGGAGCAGGCCTTCATCGAGGGCCGGATCCGCGTCCTGGAGGCCATCCTCAACAACGCGATCCTCATCGAGCCCCAGCCTTCCGAGGATGGCCGGGTGCGTCTGGGCTCCCGGGTGACCATCGCGGAGGACGGCGGCACGCCGGAGGTGTATGTGCTGGTGGGGCCCGCGGAGGCGGATCCCACTCAGGGTAAGATCTCTTATGAGTCCCCCCTGGGCCAGGCGTTGCTTGGCCGGGCGCCCGGCGATGTCGTGACTATAGAGGCGCCGGCGGGCACCCTGACCTTCCGCATCCTCTCCGTCGAGTGAAGGCTCCCGCTCCCGCGGGATCCCCTTTTTCCGCCCAACCCGTTGAGGACAAGATCCCGGCTCCCACCGTGGGGGCTTCTCTTTGCCGCTGCGGCGCCGAACGCCAGCCCATGGCGTATCATGGAGGCGGCCACGTCAATCGTTGCGGCGCTGCCGGATTGGACCGAGCCCGGCCCAGGAGGATTCTCCCGATGAGCATGTTGCGCTTCGGCACGGTGGGCAATCCCCTCTCCACCCCGCCCCGGCCGGGGGGCACGGTGGGGGGGATCCAGCGGATCCACGAGCTGGGGCTGGGGGCCCTGGAGCTGGCCTGGGTGCGCAGCGTGCGGGTCTCCGAGGAGACCTGCCAGCGCATCCGGGAGGCCGCCGCCGCCCTGGGGATCGCCCTCAGCGTCCACGCTCCGTATTTCATCAACCTGAACGCGAAGGATCGGGCGGGTTATCGGGCCAGCAAGGAGCGCCTGATGGCGGCGGCCCGGGCCGGCTTCCGGGCGGGAGCCCGGGACATCGTCTTCCACCCTGGTGCTTATCAGGGGGCGCGGCCCGAGCGAGCCTACGAGACAGTGCGCCGCCGCCTGCAGGAGATCATAGAGGAGCTCCGGGAGGAGGGGGTGGATGTCATCCTGCGCCCTGAGACCATGGGCAAGTCTGCCCTCTTCGGCACCTTAGATGAAGTGATCCAGCTCTCCCGGGAGGTGCCCGGCGTGCTCCCGTGCGTGGACTTCGCCCATCTGCACGCCCGGGCCGGGGATGGATCCTTCAACTCCTACGCGGAGTTCGCGGAGGCGCTGAAGCGGGTGGCCGCCGGTCTGGGCCCGCGGGGCCTCCAGGACCTCCACATCCATGTCTCCGGCATCGCCTACACCCGCAAGGGCGAGCGCCACCACCTGAACCTGAAGGAGGCCGACCTGCGATATGAGGAGCTGCTGCAGGCGTTGATCGACCTGGGGGCGCAGGGCCGGGTGCTCTGCGAAAGCCCTAACCTGGAGGAAGACGCCCTTCTGCTACAGGCCACCTACCGGCGGCTCCTGGAGAAGGCTTCCGCCTCCAAGGCGGAAGTCGGCTGAAGCCCATGCTCTGGATCCCTGAATTCAAGAGAAAGCCGGGCGGGCCTCTGAGAGGGTCCCGCCCGGCTTTTTCACGACGGCCCTCACTTCAGGGTCATCAGGAAGGCGATCAGGTCGGCCAGGTCCTGGGCGGACATCTGGTTACCCAGGGTGGCCGGCATCTTGGAGACGCCGGGGGCAGCGGCGTATTTGTCCGGCTCCGGGATGTAGGCGTTAGGCTGCTGGATGGACTCGCGGATGTATTCCTCTGGGGTCTTCGCCTGGCCCTTGTAATCCGGCGCCTGGATCCGCTCCGCCGCCAGCGTGGCGATGCCCGCCAGGGAGGGGCCGACCAGGACCTCGCCCGGCTTCAGGCTGTGGCACGCCTTGCAGGAGGCGGCCATGCCGCTGGCCTGCTTGACCTCCTGGTTCCACAGCGCCTGGCCCCGCTGAGGATCCCCGGGCGGCAACGGCTTGGCCAGATCCGAGCCCACGGCCTCGAAGGACGGCGTGGGGGCCGGCGCAGGCCCGGCCGCCTGCCAGTTCAGGATGAACTCCACCAGGTTCTCGATCTCGTCCGGCCGCATGGGCCCCCCGAAGTCCTGGGACCAGGTGGGCATGGCCTCCGCATATACTTCCTCGGCGCGATAGGTGCTCCGAATGGGGCGGCCGGCGGCGATGGTCAGCTTGATGAAGTTGCGCAGGGAGTTGGCGTAGCCCTGGGCCCTGAGCTGCTCGTAATGCTGGAACACGCCCGGGTTGAGGTCGGGGCCCTTCCCGGGGACGCCCTCCCCCTCCGGGCCGTGGCAGGTGGCGCAGTATTGCTCGTAAAGCAGCGCCCCGTTCTCGATGGCCTTGGCTTTATGCATAGCCTCGAACCGGGCCATGCGCTGCTCCTCGGTGAGCCACACCATGCCGATGGTGATCACCGTAGCCAGCATCAGGATCGTCGCGCCGATGATCCGACGAGTGGCCAGATCGAACATCGAGTCCCCTCCGGTGGGTCAGCTGCGCATCGAGATCGAACCCTCTGTCGGACGCTTACTCTCCCCCGTGACCGCTATCCCGATGGAGATAGATTGCCCGTTTGGACTCCTCGATGACCGGCTTACCCTCGGGATCCAGGACCGGCTGGCCGTTCTTTGTCTTGGTCCAGTAGATCGCGATCTCGAACCGCTTCAGCCCCGGCTGGACCTCCTGGATGCGCACGAGGGCATAACCCTGAGGGAGATGGGGATCCCCTTCGATGCGATGTTTGAGCTCCTCCAAGACATGGGCCAACTTCGGGGCGTCCGCCGGCGGCTGGAGGTTGCGGGTGTCATAGGTGCCCGGGATCAACTGCTCATAGGGGATGGTCCGCACCCGCCCCTCGCCATAGAGGGGGTCCGGGTTCAGGGGCATGAACTCCTGGAGCACCTCCACGTCCGCGGAGGAGGTGACCGCGAAAGCCGGCGTGCCCATGTAGGTGAGCAGGGTCCAGGCCGCCACCCCGACCAGCCCGGCCACCAGGGCCTTGCGCCGATCCCGGTAGCGCCGGCTGATGTTGAAGTCCAGGTAGGGCATGATCAGCAGGAACAACAGGATCAGCCCGGGGAGGATCACCCCCATGAACGTCTTGCTGTTGTAGATGGTGGCAGGCGGCCGGGGGAGCCCCAGCCGGTCCAGCGCCAGCAGGAAGGGATCCTTCAGCAGGCCCTGGAGCCACAGGAAATACCAGGGGGCGGTGGTGTGCAGAGGGGTGTTCAACGGATCGGCGTGCTGCTCCAGGGGCGCGTCGTAGAAGAAAGCCGCCCCAATCACCAGGAAGGCGATCAGGGCGATGCCCCAGAGGGCCTCCTGGATAGCGATATCCGGGATGTAGGGCACCCGCTTCTCCGGCGGAACCTTCCGGGCGGTGTCATCGCCCACCGCTTCCATCTCCGGCGGGAGGGAGAGGCCGTGCCGCACCACCTTGTAGTAGTGCACGAAGAAGACGAAGAACAACAGCAGCGGGAGGAAGATCACGTGGAGCAGATAGAAACGCAACAACCCCGCCGCCCCGATGTCCGGCGCCCCGCGCAGGATGAGGTTGACGATGCGGCCCAGGGCCGGCGGCGGCGTGGCCTCCGCCATGCTCGTCCCGATGGTCACCGCCCAGTAAGAGAGCTGGTCCCATGGCAGTAGATATCCGCTGAAGGAAAGGAAGAGTGTGAAGACCAGCAGGAGCACCCCCGTCGCCCATGTGAACTGGCGGGGCCGCTTGTAGGAGGCGGTGAAGAACGTCCGCAGCATGTGGAGCATCACCGCCACCACCATGGCCTCCGCCCCCAGCCGATGGATGTCCCGCATCAGCTGGCCGAAGGGGACATTGTTCAGGATGCGGAGCATGCTTTCATAAGCCACGAGGGGCGAGGGGGTGTAGAAGATCATCAGGAAGATGCCGGTGATGGTCTCAATGAGGAAGAGATAGAAGCTGAGCAGCCCCAGGCGGAAAGTGGGGTAGAGCCGAGTCACCGCCTCGTGGTAGAAGGACGGCTTGATGTGCAGGATGAAGCCCTCCGTGTGGGGCTTCACCCGCGGGTTGGGCCGGGGCGGGGGCTCGCCCCGGATGATGTTCCGCACCTCCGTCAGGGGAATCCCCGCCGTGACCCGGGTCACCAGCTCGTCCAGATGCATGAAAATGACCCGGCGCCACCCGTATTGCTGGATCTCCTTCTGCAACGTGGGGATCGGCTCCGGCCAGCGCAACGCCATTGCATCCCTCCTTCGACCGCGGTCTTCCGGGTAAACCCTTTACGCCTGGCCCTTCACGGCCGGCTTCCCGAGGATCTTCTGGCCGGTGTCCACCTCGATGGTCAGGTTCGGGTCCGGCACCGGCAGGGGGTTCCCCTCGGGATCCGTCTGGGCTACAACCCGGCCGCTGGCGTCCTTCAGGTAGATCACGAAGCGGTCCAGGTCCCGCGGGGCGGGCCCTTCAATAAAGGTGCCGTCCAGCTGGAACTTGGAGCCGTGGCATGGACATTCGAAGCGGAAATTGCTTGGCACCCACTTATAGAGGCAGCCCAGATGGGTGCAGACCTTATAGATGGCCAGGATCCCCTTCTCGGTGTTCACCAACCAGATCTTGGCCTCGGGGAACTCCTTGGGGCCCTCGCCGACCTTGGGCAGCACATCCCCCGCGCGTCCGAAGGGGAAGACGCCGCCGAACTCGCCGACCTTGAAGCGGGGCAGGGCGAAGAGGACGCTGACACCGCCCAGCTCGGCCATGAAGAGGGCCATCGAGGCCGCCCACACATAGGTCAAAAACTCCCGCCGGGTGATGCCCGGCGCCGCCGCCGTCGGGATCGCCTGCGCCTCCGCCATACGCGCCTCCTCATGCGGAAAGCCTGCCGGATTCGCACGGTTGCCGCAGCCGGAACGAGCGATCCGAGCTGTTTCCACCAGAAGCGGCATGTGCTCTACAAAGCATAACACAGCACAACACCATCGGTCAACCGTCCTGTCGTGAAAATCCGAAGCTCGTCTCCACAAAGAGGATTCCTGTCACATTTGACAACCGCTCAGGCGCGCCGTCAGGGCTTTGAGCAGAAGGGTGCCGTAACTGCCGGGCGGCAGCTCGAAGCGCAGGATCGCCTCGCCGGCCTCCGGCGCTTCATGCCGGAGCTCCAGGAAGACAGGGCGACACCAGATGGGGCGCTGGGTTGGCGGAGGCGCCTCCTCCAGCAACGGCCCCCGTCGGAAATCCGCCAGGGAAAGCCCTTCCTCCCCCAGCACCCGGGCCACGGCCTCCGCCCACGGTGGGGCATAGCGGGCCCGCCGGTGCGGGAGCGCCAAAAGGCCTTGCGCCTCGGGAGGAGCACGGTCTGGAAGAGGGAATCCCTCTCCGCGAATGGAAATCCAACAGCAGGCCTCCGGGCCCAGCCTCTGGCCGACCGCCCGGTTCCAAAGCCATGCGCGATACGCATCCACCCACAGGAGCCGCAGCCGCAGAGGGATCCGCCGCACCGCCCCGCGCAGGTCCGTCGGATGATCTTTCAGGAACGTGAGCAGGCTTCGCTGCATAGAAGGGCGCGGGGCGTGGGCGAACAACGCCGCCCAATCCCCCCAGCGCGCCCGGGCCTCCGCTTTGAAGGCCCGCACCGCGGGCGGATCCCCCACCATCGGAACCGCGAGCACCATCCGGAGGACCTCCTCGGCCTGGCCTCGGAGCAGCGCCCGTCCGACGAACCCCATCTCCGGGCTCCAGGAGCCAAACCGCTGGTCATCGAAGTAATTGGGGAAGCCCTCCGCGGCCAGGTCCGCGGCCGCCCGGGGCAGCCCCTCGAGCTCCTCCCGGGTCAGCGCCCGCAACCGGACCCAGAAGCGGTTCCCTCGAAGGTCCTGCGGTCGGGGAGGACGGGACGCATAGCCGATGCGCACCGCTTCAAAGCCGGGGCCCCGGATCCGCTCCGGCCCCTGACCCCGGATCGCGGCGATCTGAACGGCGATCGCCCATCGGTCCTTGAGGGCAGGGAAGATCACCGCGCGCTGCGGCACCCCGAGCCGTGCCGCCAGCTCCGCCTGAACCTCCAGGGTGGTCCGTCCCCACTTGCGAACCCGGTAGAGGGTGTAGGGGCCGCCCGGCTCGATCGGCAGCGCCACCCGCTCCTCCACCCGGAAATCCTCCGGCCGGATCTTCCAACGCATCCCGCCTCCATAGGGAAAGGATCAAGCGGTGCGCAGCACCCAGGCCGTGAGGGCAAGGGCGAGGATCCAGAGGAGCCGGCGGAGGGGAGAGGACCACGCCCCTTGTCGCTCCTCCAGAAGCAGGCCGACCAGAGCCAGGCCATAGGCACCGGGCGCGTGTCCGAGGGCGACGGCCCATGCCACCCAGAAGGCCCACGCGCCCCATCGCGTGAGAGGGGTCCTCAGATCCGTGGCCAGCAGGCCGATGGGGAGCCCCACCAGCCACGCGGAGAGCGTGGAATGGCCCCCGGCCATCCCCAGCCACCAGGGGAAAGTCCCCCGCACCAACCCCTCGAAGCCTCCTTGGAAGCGGGGGAGACGTCGGGCCAGGGCCAGCGCGGCACCCGTGCCGAGGGTCAACCAGCCTCCCGGCCATCCGGTGAGCAGGAGCCCGAGCCCCCCCGTGACCAAGGCGGTGAGCAGGGCCGCTGGGAGCTCGGGCGTCTTCTGGGCGCACCCGGCGAGCCCCCGGGCCAGCCGGGCCATCTCCCGGATCACGACTTCGGCCGGGCTCCCCGGCTGCATATAGGGCAGAGAGATCGAAAGCGATTCCGGAGGGCGACGCGGCAGGCGCTCCCAGGGAGCGGCGAGGAACAGCCAGCGCAGCGCCTGCCAGCTCCCTTCGGCGAGCAGCCAGGCCCCCAGGATCCAGGGGAGCGGGGCGGTCCCTCCGCTCCCGATCCAGGCCGCGGCCAGCACCGGCGTCATCTCCCACTCCCCGAACCGGAGCCACATGGGGAAGCCCGGCCGGATCGCGCGCATCGGCCCCTCAGGGGGAGGATCTGAGGCCCTCATGGTCCTCCAGGGGAGCGCAGCGGATCTGCAGCGCCCGCAGGACAGCCTGCATTCGCTCGAAGTGCGTGCCCGGCCAGTAGATCCGGTCGCAACTGGGACAGCGGTGGAAGCGCTCGTGCTGCTGCCAGACGAAGGCCGGGACATAGGCGGCCACCGCCTCCCGGGGCACGGGGACCAGCCGCGCGTTGCAGACCGGGCAGCGGGAGAAGGGCGCATCCAGGGGATCCCCGAAGCGCTGGCGGATGGCCTGAATCTGGGCCAGCAGGTCATCGTGATCGATCAGGAAGGCCGAGGGGCCTCCCCGACGGGCCAGGGCGTGATCCCGGGTGAGCAGGATCCGATCCTCCGCCTGGGCGATGCGCAGCAGCGCGTCGTCGTCCAGAGCGGGGTCATAATGGGTGTCATACCCCAGGATCCGCAGCCAGCGGGCCAGGCGGCCGAGCATCGTGTCGGCCACGAAGCGGGCGGAACCACTGTTTCCGTGGGCATGCATCGCGTCCCCCTTGCCGGGTCAGCGAAGGCGCCCGGAATCCTATTGGCCGCCTCCGGTTTCCGGCGCGGCCGTGAGCTCCTCCAGCTCCGCCTCATCCAGGCGGCGCTCCCGAGGTCGGAGATGGGGGAAGAGGATGACCTCACGGATGGAGCGGCGATCGGTGAAAAGCATGGTCAGGCGATCGATCCCCAGCCCCAACCCACCGTTCGGCGGCATCCCATAGCGCATGGCATCCAGGTAATCCTCATCCAGGGGATGGGCCTCCTCGTCCCCGGCCTCCCGGGCCCGCCCCTGCTCCAGGAACCGCTGTTCCTGGTCCAGGGGATCGTTCAGCTCCGTGAAGGCGTTGCAGATCTCCATCCCTCCGATGAACCCCTCGAACCGCTCCACCGTCTCCGGGTCGTCCGGGCGGGCCTTGGCCAGGGGCGAGATGTCCCGCGGGTAATCGTAGACGAAGGTGGGCTGGATGAGGTTGGGCTCGACGAACTTCGAGATCAGGTCGTCGATCAGCTTGCCCCGGCTGGCCCGGGGATCCACCTCGATGCCCCGGGCGGCCATGGCCTCCGCCAGGGATTCGCGGGTGGGATGCTGCGCGATGTCGATCCCGGCGAACTCCAGCAGGGCGTCCCGCAGGGGGATGCGGCGCCATGGCGGGGAGAGATCAATCTCATGGCCCTGATAGGTCAGGGTGCGACGGCCCAGGACCTGATCGGCGGCGAAGGCGATCATCTCCTCAGCCAGCCGCATCATGTCCCGGTAATCGGCGTAGGCCATATAGCACTCCATCTGGGTGAACTCAGGGTTATGTTTGAAGGAAATCCCCTCGTTGCGAAAATCGCGGCCGATCTCATAAACCCGCTCGAACATCCCCACCAGCAGGCGCTTGAGATACAGCTCGAAGCTGATGCGCAGATAGAGCTGCTGCTTCAGCTCATTGTGATAAGTTACGAAAGGCCGCGCCGAGGCCCCGCCGTAGATCGGCTGTAACACCGGGGTCTCTACCTCCAGGAACCCCCGCTGGTCCAGGAACGTCCGGATGGCCCGGATCAGCGCCGCCCGGGTCCGGAAGATCTCCCGGACCTCCGGGTTCATCATTAGGTCCAGGTAACGCCGCCGGTAACGGGTCTCCACATCCTTGAGGCCGTGCCAGCGGGAAGGCGGAGGATAGACGGCCTTGGCCAGCATCCGGAAGTCCCGGACCCGCAGGGAGATCTCTCCGGTCCGGGTGCGCATCATCGTCCCCTCCGCCTCGATGAAGTCGCCCAGGTCGAACATCTCCTGGAAGAAACGATAACGCTCCTCTCCCAGGTCATCGTAGCGGAGGAACAGCTGGAGGCGCCCCGCCCCATCCTGGATGTCGGCGAAGGTGATCTTCCCCATAACCCGCATGGCAGTGAGGCGGCCAGCCACCACCACCGCCACCGCATCCTCCTGCCCCCCTGCGGCCAGGAAGGCCTGGATGGCCTGGGCACTGGTATGGGTGCGCCGGCAGCGGGGCGGATAAGGGTCGATGCCCTGGGCGCGCAACCGAGCGACCTTCTCCAGACGGCGGCGGACGATATCCCGGAAGAGGGCCATGGCGGGCGCCTACTCGATGCGGAGGATGCGGAAGCGAAGAACGCCGTCCGGGGCGTTCACGGTGATCACATCGCCCACGCGGTGGCCCAGGAGCGCCTGCCCCAGCGGGGACTCATTGGAGATCCGCCCCTGGGAGGGATCGGCTTCAGCGGAGCCCACCACCTGATAACGCTCCGGCGTGGATCCCCCTTCCTCCTGGATGGTCACCCAGCTCCCCAGGGTGACGAAGGTTTTGGGTCCAGTGGTCTCCTCGATGATCACCGCGCGCCGGAGCATGGATTCCAGCATCATGATGCGGCCTTCCACAAAGGCTTGCTCGTTCTTAGCCGCCTCATATTCCGCGTTCTCGTCGTAGTTGCCCTCATCCATCGCCAGGTTCAGCCGCCTGGCCACTTCCTGACGACGAACGGTGCGCAGGTACTCCAGCTCTTCCAACAACTTCTGATAGCCTTCACGGGTCAGATAGATGGGCTGCTCGCTCATAGATCCTCTCTGATCTGCGAAATCAATGGGGTGAAAGGGGATCTCCCTCTCCAGAGACAAGAAGAGCGCCGTTCCAGGCGCTCCCGGTTGCTTTCGCTCCAGGCGAGCCCATAGCCATATCCCTTTGGATCCGATAGGAACCATCGTTCCGGGCCCGGCAGTTTCTCGCCAGGCGCTTCCATTATAGCATGGGGCCATGGCTTCTACAAGGCCGCCGATGGGGCATCTACACCGGAGCGAACCGGATATGCCGTTCTGGACCCTCTTTTGGATCCTCGCATGGCCCCTCGGGATGCTGGCCAACGGGCTGGCCGATGCCCTGCCGGCCCGCCGGGTTCTTCCCCATCGGCTGCAGTCCGCCTGGATCGCGTGGATCCGCTTCGGGCGGCGGCCGCGGGCCCGGGAGCTGGCCCTGGAGGCGGGGGTGCCGCTGCTGTGGGCGCTGGCCCTGGGACGCTTCGGCCCTTCCCCCCGGGGGATCCTTTGCGCCCTGTATCTCTGGATCCTGGCCCTCGTGGTCGTCACCGATCTGGAGCATCGGCGGATCTATGACGCGGTGATACTGCCGGCCATCGCCCTGGCGGCCCTGGCGGCCCCGGTCTCCCCCTGGCTGGAGGGGGGCGCCATCGGGGCCTGGGGGATGGGCGTCGGCGCCTTCATCTTCTTTTTCGGGCTGGCGGTCCTCAGTCGGGGCGGGATTGGGGGCGGGGATGCGACGCTGGCGGCCTTCATCGGGCTGATCACTGGCTTCCCTCAGGGTCTGCGGGCGCTGTCATGGGGGGTTCTGCTGGCAGGGGCCTTCAGCCTGGGACTGCTGCTGTCCCGGCGGGGGACACTGAAGACGGCCTTTCCATACGGCCCCTTTCTGGCCCTGGGAGGCGCCCTCGCCCTGTTCGGAAGCTGACCCGGAGAGCGCCATGCGCGATGTCCCTCACCCGGCCATCCACACCCACTGGGTGGGGAAGAGACGATCGAGGCCCACCTCGGCGAAATGACGCACCAGGAGGCTGGGATCCTCCCGGGCGGCCATCAGGGCTGGGAGGCTGCGGGGGGAGGCGATCCGGGCGAGGGCGCGGGCGGCGAGGATGCGGACCTGGGGGTTCGGGTGGCGCAGGCCCTCGATCAGGGGGTCCAGCGCCGCTTCCCCGTAACGGGCCAGGGCCTCCGCGGCCACCCAGGCCACCCAGGGGAGATCCTGGAGCCGAGCGCAGAGGGCCTGCGCGATGCGAGGGGCTTCCGCCTCCCGCGGTCGCGCGCCCAGGGCCCAGGCGGCGGCCGCCCGCACCTCGGGCTCTGGATCCTCAAGGGCCCGCAACAGGGCCTCCTCCCCACGCGCATCCGGGAGCTCCACGCTGAGCCGGCAGGCCCAGGCCCGGGCCTCCGGATCCGGATCGCGGAGCAGATCCTCCACCCACGCCGCCAGGACCTCCGGGTCCTCCCGGAGGGCGGACAGCTGGGCCTCCGCGCCCTGAGGGTCCTCCTGCCATCGCCGGCGCCAGGCGCGAAGGTCCATCGCTGGCTTCCGCCTCAGGCCGCAGGGGGAGGGACCGGGAGAGCGTCGACGGGGGTGTCGCGCCACTTATCGCCTTCCTCGATCAGCATCACCGGGATGCCGTCGCGGATGGGATACTTGCGCCCGCAATCCGGCTCCAGGCACACCAGCCACGCCTCCCGCACCAGCTGCAGCCGCCCGGGGTCAGGCCCCTCCTTCCGGGTCGGGCCGGACACGCAATGCGGGCAACGCAAGATCTCCAGGAGCTCGGGGCTGATCATCGATCTCGCCTCCTTGAAAAAGCATCCCCACCGCCACGGGCTATAATAGCACAGGAGGCCCATTCCGCGCTTGCCTCGGAAGAGAGACCCGGACGGCGCCTTCTTCAGGAGAGGATCGGATGCGGTCATTACCCTGGTCATGGGAGCCCGCGGATACGCAGCGCGAACGACACTTCCGCCGCCGGGAGAAGGTCCTCGGGCAGTTTTTCACTCCGCCGCGGCTGGCGGCGTGGATGGTGGAGACGGCCCTTGGCTGGCTTCCCCACCCGGTCTCCATGCTGGATCCCGCATGCAGCGATGGGGCGTTCCTGGAGCCGGCGGCCCGTCATGGGTTCTCGGAGGCCATCGGCATCGAGGTGGATCCGGAGGTCCTGGCGACGGCGAGGGAGCGGCTCCGGGCTTTCCCTTCGGTTTCCCTGCACGGGGCCAACGCCCTGGAGTGGGTGCACGAGCTGGAGGGTCGCTTTGATCTGGTGGCCACCAACCCGCCGTTCTCCGCGAAGTACGGCCGCGTGCAGGACCCCTGGCTGCTGGGGCGATTTGCGCTGGCGGCCGGGCGGCGAAGCGAAGCCATTGAGGTGCTGTTTTTGGAACTCAGCGTGCGGGCGCTTCGGGAGGGAGGCATCTTAGCCATCGTGTTGCCGGAAGGCCTCTTCGCCAATCTGCCCTACCGACGGGTCCGGGAATGGCTGCTCCGTCACGTTCGCCCGCTGGCCATCATCAGCCTCTCCCGGAGGTTCTTCCCGGCGAAAACCTGCACCCTGTTCGCCCGGAAGGGCGGCCTTCCATCGGCGGTGCGGCTGGCCCATGCGGAGGACGAGGAGGACCTGGACCGCATCTCTGAGGAGATCCGTCAGGGGAAAGGGTTCCATCAGCCCCTCGAAGCGCTGGGGGAGAGCTGGGCGCCGCTGCATCATTTGACGCCTCCCACGCCGTCCGCGGCGTTCCCGCTGCTCCCCCTCGGCGAGCTGCTGCATGAGATGCGGGGAGGGCATGCGGAATACGGTCCCCGACGGGCCTTCTCGGAGTCCGGCATCCCCTTCCTCTCCGCGAAGACCGTGACCCCCTGGGGGATCGACCTCCGCCGGGACGGGCGGAGGATTCGACCGGGAAGCCCGATGGATCACCCCGGGGCGCGGGCCCGAAAAGGGGACGTGCTGTTCGTCCGCGTCGGCGTGGGATGCATCGGCCGGGCCGCCGTGGTGCTGGAGGACGATGAGGAAGGGATCGCGGACGATTACCTCTACATCTACATCCTCCGATTCCGACCGGACCGGATGCGGCCGGAGTTCTTCGCGCTGCTGACGCAAACGCGCTTCTTCCGAGGGGCGCTGCGACGGATCTGGCGGGGGACCGGGACGGTCACAGTGCCGCAGCGCTTGCTGCGGGAGCTTCCGGTCCCGGTCCCTCCGCTCTCCACGCAGGAGCCTTTCGCGGCGGCGTATCGCGACCTTCACCGGCGCGCCCGGGAGGGCGTTGCGGCGATGGAAGAGATCCAACGCATCATCGCGCGCCTGGAAGCATTACTGGAGGAATCTGGCGATGCCCCGCTCATTCATTCCGGTCCGCTGGGATCCAACAGCGAAACGAATCCTCTGAGATCTGCCTCTCACCCAACCCACGGGTCGGGTACGCCTTCGCCGGGAGGGAAGGCCGATCGCCGCTCGTCAGGTTCCTCTGCAAGCTAATGATATGTTCGAGTGGCAAATCGCCTACCGTGATGAGGATGGAAATCCCGTAGAACTTGGAGAGATGTTGAGGATCGCTGTCCGGGAACAACTGCTGGATCCGCACACATTACTTGGACTCGAGCTCAAAACAAATTTTTTGACGAGCAATTCCTGGTAGAAATCGAGGATGCCTTGGAACAGTTCGCCGGCTTTCGAGTTGCGTGGCGGAAACACCCGATGCTCCTCTATGATGTGGAAGATGGGGTAAGAGTCGAGATAGAGATCCGGCATCTGCAACGAGCCGTGGGTTTTCAAGCTATGGTTTTCCTGTTGATCGCCCTGTGACGCTGTGAGCCTCCGAATTTGATCGGACGCCGGGCCAATCCAAAAGAACTCGCCCAATGGGCTCTATCTCCAGACGCAATAATGGCGTTGATTCGCGCGTTCTCTGTGCGTGTCTATCAGGAAGATATGATCCGCTTACTTGAGGGACGATAGGGATGCTAACGAAGGCACCTTCCCTCACCTGGGCGGAAGTGGATCTGGAGGCCATTGCGGCGAACACGCGGGCGGTGAAGCGCTGGGTGGGAGACCGGGTGGAGGTGATCGCGGTGGTGAAGGCCAACGCTTACGGCCACGGCGCCGTCCCGGTCGCCCGGGCCGCCCTCTCCGCCGGCGCCTCCCGCCTGGCCGTCCACCGGATCGCAGAAGGGATCGCCCTGCGCCGGGCCGGCCTCGAGGCCCCCATCCTGGTGATGGCCCCGCTGCTCCCGGAGGAGGCCCCGGAGGCCGTCCGCTGGGGATTGACTCCCACGCTCTCCATGCCGGAGGCCGCTCAGGCCCTCAGCGCGGCCGCTCGCGCCGCCGGGCGCATCCTCCCCGTCCACGTGGAGGTGGACACTGGGATGGGGCGGGCCGGGCTGCTGCCCGCCGAGGTGCTGCCCTTTCTGCGTGCGCTACAGGATATGGATGGCCTTTCGCTCGAGGGTCTCTACACCCACTTCGCCACCGCGGACGAAAGCGATCCCTCGTTCGCCATGCGCCAGCTGCGCCGCTTCGAGGAGGTGATCGGGACCCTGGAGGCGGCCGGGATCCGGATCCCGCTCCGCCACGCTGCCAACAGCGCGGCAACGATGCGCTTCCGCGCCGCGCACTTCGAGGCGGTGCGCCCCGGCCTCGCCCTCTATGGGATGCGCCCCTCCCGGGAGTGGGATCCCCCCTTCCCCTTGCGCCCCGCCCTGACCCTCAAAAGCCGGGTGATCCGGGTATGGACCCTGGCGCCCGGAGAATCGGTGGGCTACGGACGGACGTTCGTCGCGCACCGGGAAGCGCGCATGGCGCTGGTCCCCATCGGCTACGGCGACGGCTACCTACGTGTTCTCTCTAACCGCGGGGCCGTCCTCATCCGGGGGCAACGCGCCCCGATCCGCGGCCGGGTGAGCATGGATCAGATCGTGGTGGAGGTGACCGGGATCCCCGAGGTGCGCGTGGGGGATGAGGTGGTGATCCTCGGGCGACAGGGGAGCGAGGAGATCCGGGCGGAGGATCTGGCGGAATGGGCGGGCACGATCAACTATGAGATCACGACCCTGATCTCCCCTCGCGTCCCTCGCCTGTATCGATCCGGCGAAACCTTGCGGCCGGAGGGCGCGCCCGCGGAGGCCGCCCCCTCGCCGTTCGCCATCCCCTGAAGGCCCAGGCCCCCCATGCGGACGCTTCACCTGCGCTTGCCGGAAGCCGATCGCTCGCATCCGATCCTCATCGACTCCGGCCTCCTGGATCGATGCGGAGAGCTCCTGGTGAGGGCCGGGCTGGGAGGGCCGGTCGCCCTCATCAGCGACGCGATGGTGATGGCGCATCAGGGGGAGCGGGTGCGACGGGCCCTCCGCCAAGCGGGGATCCCCTTCGTGGAGCTCGTCCTGCCGCCGGGGGAGGAGACCAAAACCCTCTCCGCCGCCGCCGATCTCTACCGCCAGCTCGTCCGGGCCGGCCTGGGGCGGGACGGGACGCTCCTCGCCGTAGGCGGCGGCGTGATCCTGGACCTGGCCGGCTTCGTCGCCGCCACGTATATGCGGGGGATCCCTTTCGTCAGCGCGCCCACCACCCTCCTGGCGATGGTGGACGCGGCCATCGGGGGCAAGGTAGGGGTGGATCTCCCGGAGGGGAAGAACCTGGTGGGGGCCTTCTACCCGCCCCGGCTGCTCCTGATCGACCCCACCGCGCTGGACACCCTCCCGACATCGGAGTGGCGCCACGGGATGGCGGAGGTGGTGAAAGCCGCCCTCATCGGGGATCCCGCGCTGTGGGAGCAGCTGCGCGCGGCGCCCGCGCGCTGGGCGCAACCGCCGGAGGGTCGGGAGCGGCTGGAGCTCCTGGAGCGGGCCATCGCCGTGAAGGCGCGGATCGTGGAGCGGGATCCGTGGGAGACGCAGGGGGAGCGCGAGCAGCTGAACCTGGGACATACTTTCGGGCACGCCTTCGAGCGCCTGAGCGGCTACCGCGTGCCCCACGGGGAGGCCGTGGCCGCCGGCATGCGAGCGGCCGCCGTCCTCTCGGCGCGGCTGGGCCTGCTGGAGACGCCGGATCTCCCGCATGAGCTGGAGAAGCTCCTCCAGGGGCTGGGATTGCCGACCCGCTGGCAGGCCTGGCTGTCCGGCTACGGGATCCAGGCGACACCCGAGGAAGTGATCGAGGCGATGGGGACAGACAAGAAGCGCCGAGCGGGGCGCTTGCGCTTCGTGCTCCTTCACCGGCCCGGCCTCGTGCGCACCTATGGGGATGTGCCGCCGGAAGCGGTGCGCCAGGCCCTGATGGAGACCGCGTGAGGTTCGGTTCCCAAGGAAGCGGAAGCGGTGAACTACGAAGCCTTCGCCGAGTTCTACGATCGGTTCTTCGGGGATTTCCTGGACGATCTCGCGTTCTATCAGGGCTACGCCGAGCGGGCCGGATCCCCGTTGCTGGAGGTGGGCTGCGGCACCGGCCGGCTCACCGTGCCCCTGGCCGCCGCCGGCTTCCACCTGACCGGTCTGGAGGCCGCGGGGGCGATGCTGGAGCGGGCCCGGGCGCGGGCGGAGGCCGCCGGCGTGGCCGACCGTATCCGCTGGGTCCAGGGCGACGCGATCCGGGGGATCCCGGATGGCCCTTATCCCATGGCCTTCATCCCCCTCAACACCTTTCTCCATTTCGACTCCCTGGAGGCCCAGCAGGCGGTCCTGCGCCATCTGCACCGCGCCCTGGAGCCGGGAGGGTTCCTGCTCCTGGACTGCCTGAACCCGGATGCGGCGTTCCTGGCCGAGCACGGCCAGGTGGTCCTGCGCGGGTGGCAGGAGGAAGGCTCCTCCCTCCTGCTCTGGTTCGAAGCGCGGCGGGTGGACGCAGCCGCCCAGCGCCTGGAGCTGGTGATCCTGGTGGAGATCCTGAACCCCGATGGGACATGGCGACGCTGGGCCTTCCCCAGCTCGATGCGTTTCGTGTGGCCCGGGGAGCTGCGGCTTCTGCTGGAAGGATGCGGCTTCACGGTGGAGGCGATGTTCGGGAACTACGACCTGAGCCCCTATCGCGAGGACAGCCCCCAGATGCTGGTGGTGGCCCGACGACGCTGAGCGGAGCCCGCTCGCAGGCGGCTCTTCAGTTTCCCATCATTGAGAGCCCGTGGGATCCGTGTTACACTTCCTCTGAAACTTCCGAAAGCCAGGCAGGTCGCCGCCGTTCGATGGAGGATGCGCTGAACCGCCACCATCCGCCCCCGTCGCCCACCCCGGCGATGCGGGCTTATCTGGCCGAGATCTACCGGCTCGGCGAGGGGGAGCCCGTGCGGGCCACCCAGCTGGCCCGCCGGCTGGACGTCACCCTCACCGCGGCCGTCCGCATGCTCAACCGCCTGGAGTCCCACGGCTGGATCCAGCGGACCCGCCACGGGATCCGGTTGACGGAGACGGGGGAACGGGAGGCGCTGCGAAGCATCCGACGGCATCGCATCCTGGAGGCCTTCCTGAACCGGGTGCTGGGGATCGGATGGGAGGAAGTGCACGCCCTGGCGGATCGCCTGGACCCGGCGGTGGACGAGGCGCTGTGCGAGCGGATGTATGAGGTAGCCGGCCGCCCGTCCCACTGCCCCCACGGGGATCCCATCCCCACGCCGGAGGGATGGATCCCGCCGCTGGGGGACGTTCCCCTAAGCGAGATCCCTATCGGCGCCCGGGGGCGCATCACGCGGGTCAAAACCGAAGATGCCGAACAGCTGCGCTATCTGGGCTCCCTCGGGCTGGTCCCCGGCGTCCCCTTCGAGCTGGTCGCCCGGGCGCCCTTCAACGGCCCCCTGCGGCTCCGGCTCCCGCAGCATGATGTGATCATCGGGCCTGAGCTGGCCCAGCACCTGCGGGTGATCCTGGAGCCGGAGCCCTCCGGGGCCTCCTCCTGAATTCCCCCTCGGAGGTGACCATGATCCCACCTCGCCGGCTCCTCATTGAGGATCGGGGGCTTCCCCTCCATCTCACCCTCTACGAGGCGGAGCCGGGGGCGCCGACCCTGATCTTCGTCCACGGGATGACCGCCCACGTCGGTTTCTACACGGAGATGATCCCGGGCCGCGATTACCTGCGCGCCCTCGCGGAGGCCGGCTTCCACATCATCGGCCTGGATCTCCAGGGCCACGGCCGGAGCGGAGGGCGACGCGGGGATTTCACCTACGCGGACGCCATCCGCAATATCCGTCGTGCGGTGGACTTCGCGCTCACGCATTATGGTGGGCCGGTGGGGATCACCGGCTCGAGCATGGGCGGCATCCTGGCCTTCTACGCCGCCCTGGAGGAGCCCCGCATCCGTGCCGCGGTGTGCCACAACGTGCTGGACCTGCGGGACATCCGCCCCGCCCTCTACCTGCGCCGCCATTTCGTCCTGGTGCCCCTGGCCCGGGCGGCGCGGCCGCTGCGGGGGATCCTGGGTGGGCTGCCGGTGCCGGTGCGCGCGTTCCTGGAGCCCTCCCACGTCTTCGAGCGGCCGGAGAACCTCCGGCGCTGGCAGGCGGACCCCCTCTGCGTGTGGGCTTACCGGCTGCGGACGTGGCTTTCGGTTTTCCTGGATCCTTCGGACAAGCCGCCCATCGAGGCCATGGCCACGCCGGTCCGCATCCTGGTCGGGGAGCGGGATCGGATCCTTTCCGCCGATCTCCACCGGGATTTCGCCGCGCGGCTGCGATGCCGTAAAGATCTGGTGATCCTGCCGGGAGCAGGCCACATGCTCCCGCTGGAGTATCTCGAGCAAACCGTCCCGCTAGTAGCCGAGTGGTTCCGGGAACACCTGCGTTGAAGGACAACCCTTCGATGGAGATCCGGGTGGCGGTCAAAGGAGGAGGCGATCTGGGGACGGGGGCCATCCTGCGGCTCCACCGAGCTGGCTTCCGGGTCTGGGTCACGGAGCTTCCGCAACCCCTGGCCATCCGCCGGGCGGTGGCGGTGGCCAGCGCGGTCTATGAGGGCGCCATTTCCATCGAGGGCCACACCGCCCGGCGCGTGGAGGACCCTGAGATGTTCCCCCTCCTCTGGGCCCGGGGGGAGATCCCGGTCCTGGTGGATCCGCTGGGGGACAGCATCCGGCAACTCCGGCCGGAGGTGGTCGTGGACGCGATCATGGCCAAGCGCAACACCGGCACCGCCATCACCGACGCGCCGGTGGTGGTGGCCCTGGGGCCGGGCTTCATCGCCGGGGTGGATTGCCATGCTGTGGTCGAGACGGCCCGTGGCCACGACCTGGGACGGGTCTACTACCAGGGGAGCGCCCTCCCCGACACCGGGATCCCCGGCCCCATCGGCGGCCATGATGTCCTGCGGGTCCTGCGAGCCCCCCGGGCCGGGCGCTTCCGGGCGATCCGTCGCATCGGAGACCGCGTGGAGGCGGGGGAGATCGTGGCCTATGTGGAGGAAGAACCCGTCCGGACGGCCATCGCCGGGGTGCTGCGGGGGATCCTGGCCGACGGCCTGGAGGTGGTCCCTGGGATGAAAGTGGGGGACGTCGACCCCCGGGCGGAGGTTCGGCATTGCTTCACCGTATCCGACAAGGCATGGGCGGTCGGGGGTGGTGTGCTGGAGGCGGTGCTCTGCCTTCTGCGGGCGCGGGGCATGTTGCCGTGGGCGTGAGCGATCCTCGTATCCGGAGGCACGCGATGTGGATCCGTGTGGCCGCTCTGGAGGAGATCCCAGTGGGCTCGGCGAAGGTGTTCACGGTGGAGGGCCGGCGGATCGCCCTGACCCGGGTGGGAGATCAAGTGTTCGCGTTCGGGGATGTGTGCACGCATGATGATGGCCCCCTGGCGGAGGGGAAGTTGGAAGGCTATGTCATCCAGTGCCCGCGCCATGGGGCCCGCTTTGACATCCGGACCGGCCGGGTCCTCCGGCTGCCCGCTGTGGTCCCCATCCCGGTCTATGAGGTTCGGGTGGACGCCGAGGGCGTGTGGGTGAACCCGGAGCCGATGCGAGGTCGTTGAGATGAACGGGACGGTGGTGGCCATCCTGCACGCGGATCTTTACACCCCCACCCGGCGCATCCCGGATGGAGCGATCGTGTTCGGAGATGGGCGGATCCTGGCCCTGGGCCCCACGCGGGAGGTGGAGATCCCAACGGGGGCCCGCCGCATCGACGCCGGGGGTCGGCCGGTCACGCCCGGCCTGATCGATCTCCACCTGCACGGCGTGGAGGGCCGGGACATGTTCGGGCCGGAGCTGGCGGAGGCCGCGCGGCGGCTCCCCCGCTACGGCGTCACCGCCTTCGTCCCCACCACCCTGACCCTCCCCGAAGCGGAGGTCCTGGAGCGGCTGCAGGCCATGGCCCGGGTGATCCAGGCCCCGCCGCCCGGGGCCCGCATCCTCGGGATCCACATCGAGGGCCCGCACCTTTCGCCGAAGCGCCCGGGGATGGCCAACCCGGCCTGGTTTCGGCCGCTGACCCCGGAGGCGGTGGCCCGCTATCAGGAGGCGGCCGGCGGGCACATCCTCCTCTGGACCTTCGCGCCGGAGGAGGGGGAGGCGATGGCCGCCATCCCAACTCTAAAGGCTTATGGGATCATCCCGGTGATCGGGCACAGCGACGCCACCTACGAGCAGGCGATGGAGGCCATCCGCCGGGGCGTCCGGCAGGTGACCCATTTCTTCAACGCCATGCGGCCCTTCCACCATCGGGAGCCGGGCCTGTTTGCGGCCGCCCTCCTGGAGCCCGGGGTGATCGCCCAGGTGATCGCCGACGGGCACCACGTGCATCCAGCGGCCCTCCGGCTGCTGTTTCGGGTCAAGGGGGCCGCAGAGGTGGCCCTGATCAGCGACGCCGCCCCCTTGGCCGGCCTGCCGCCGGGGCGTTACACCTGGCTGGGCTACGAGGTGATCGTGGCCGATGGGCGTTGTCAGACCCCGGAGGGCGCCCTGGCGGGCTCGGTCGCCCTGATGAACGAGGGCCTGCGGGTGCTGATCGAAGAGGCCGGCATTGATCCCCTCGACGCGGTGCGCAGCGCCACTCTCACCCCCGCCCGTGCCCTGGGGCTGCGGGGGCTGGGCCAGCTCCGCCGCGGCGCCTTCGCCGACCTGGTCCTGTGGGAGTGCTGGGGAAGGCCCGGGGCCGTCTGGATCCACGGGGAGCAGGTGGTGTAAGATGGGCGTCGGCTCCATCCCCGGACGAGATCCTCAAGCGGGGAGAGGACCGTGACCGCTCGTGCGGCGATCCACGACCTGGACCTGGATCGCTGGGAGGAATACGAGGACATCCTCACGGACAGCCTGTGGCTGCTGGGGCCCCGGGCGAACCATGGCATGCACACCCCGGAATACTGGGGGAATTTCGTCCCGCAGATCCCCTATCAGGCCATGCGCCGCTTCACCCGGCGGGGGGATCTGGTCCTGGATCCCTTCATGGGCCTGGGCACCACTCTCATCGAGGCCAAGCGCCTGGGCCGCCACGCCATCGGGGTGGAGCTGGTCCCCGGAGTAGCCAAACGGGCCCGCCAGCTGGTCCGCCGTGAGAGCAACCCTTACGGGGTCCAGACCGAGATCCTGATGGGGGACAGCGCGGATCCCGCCACGGCGGAGCGGGTGCGGGAGGTGATGGCGCGCTGGGGGTTCTCGGGGGCTCAACTTCTGATCCTGCATCCGCCCTACCACGACATCATCCGGTTCAGCGAGGACCCGCGGGATCTCTCCAACGCCCCCACGGAGGAGGCGTTCTACGCGGCCTTCGAGCGGGTGGTGGCGAACTTCGCCCCCCTGCTGGAGCCGGGTCGCTTCCTGGTGCTGGTGATCGGGGACAAATACGCCCGGGGGGAGTGGATCCCCCTGGGCTTCCGGACGATGGAGCGCGTGCTGCGCCATGGGTTCCGCCTCAAAAGCATCTGCGTCAAAGACATCCAGGAAAACCGGGGCAAGCGAGGCCAGCATCACCTGTGGCGATATCGCGCCCTGAAGGGGCGCTTCTATATCTTCAAGCACGAATACGTCATGTTCTTCGAACGACGAGGAAGGTAAGGGGGAACGATGAGCCGAGGCCCGGCGTTCCTGTTCGATCTGGATGGCACGCTGGTGGACAGCGTGTATCAGCACGTGCTGGCGTGGCGGGAGGCTCTGGAGGCGGTGGGGATCTCCCTCTCCGTCTGGCGGATCCACCGCCGCATCGGCATGAGCGGGGGGCTGCTGTTGCGGGCCCTGCTGCGGGAGACCGGGCGGGAGGTAACGTCGGAGGAGGTCCAGCGGATCCAGCAGCAACACGCGGAGGCCTTCGCCCGGCTGCTCCCCCAGGTGCGCCCGCTCCCGGGGGCCCGGGAGCTCCTCGAAGCCCTCACCCGGGCCGGCATCCCCTGGGCCATCGCCACCAGCGGCCGCCGCGACGTGGCCCGCCCCCTTCTGGAGCTATTGGGAGTCGATGAGGGGATCCCGGTGATCACCCGGGAAGATGTGCCATACGCCAAGCCGGACCCCGATCTCTTCCTCGCGGCGGCGGCCCGCCTGGGGATCCCCATCGCCGAATGCATTGTCGTGGGCGACAGCGTCTGGGATCTGCTGGCCGCGCGACGGGCAGGCGCCCTAAGCGTGGGCCTGCTGTCGGGCGGCTACGGCCGGGAGGAATTAGAGCGGGCCGGCGCTTATCGCGTGTATGAGGATCCGGCGGATCTGCTGCGCCACCTGGACGAGGTGGGCGTTCGCTGAGCCGGGCGATGCGGATCGGCATCGACGTCCAGGCCACACGGGGGCAGAGGACCGGCATCGGCGTTTACGCGGACCAGCTGCTCCGGGCACTCCTCCGGGTGGCCCCCCATCACGAATACGTGCCTTTGTCATGGGAACGGGAAGGGGAGCTGCGCACCGACCAGCGGCTGCGCTGGCAGCAGTGGCTGTTGCCCCGGCGGGCCCGCGCCGCCGGCGTGGATCTGCTGCACGTGCCGGGGTTCGACGCCCCGCGCTGGCGGCCCTGCCCGGTGGTCCTGACCGTCCATGACCTCATCGGCCTGCTGTTCCCGGAGCAGCTCCCGCCCATCTCCCGCCTCTACTGGGCCGGGTGGCTGCCCCGCAGCCTGCGCTGGGCCGACCACCTGATCGCCGACTCTTCGCACACCGCCCGGGATCTGGAACGCCGGCTGGGGATCCCCCCGGAACGGATCACCGTGATCCCCCTGGGGGTGGATGAGCGCTTCCATCCCGAGATCCCCCCGGAGGCCCGGGAGGCGGCCCGACGGAAATACGGCCTGGCCTTCCCGGTGATCCTCTACGTGGGGACTCTCGGGCCGCGCAAGGGGCTGGACACCCTGGTAGCGGCCTTCGGGCGGATCGCCGGTCGCATCCCCCATCATCTGGTCCTGGCCGGAAAGCCCGGCTGGTGGGTCGATCGGCTGCTTCGGGAGATCCGGGCCCTGGGGCTGACGGAGCGCGTGCATCTTTTGGGATATGTCCCGGAGGAGGACCTGCCCGCCCTCTACCGCCTGGCGGACGTGTTCGTGTATCCCTCGCGGTATGAGGGTTTCGGGCTGCCTCCGCTGGAGGCGATGGCATGCGGGACGCCCGTAGTGTGCGCGGACGCGGCCAGCCTGCCCGAGGTCGTGGGGGACGCCGCCCTGCGGGTCCCGCCGGGGGATCCCGAGGCCTGGGCGGCGGCCCTCCTCCGGGTCCTGGAGGACGAATCCCTGCGCCGGCGCCTGCAGGCGGAGGGGCCGACGCAGGCCCGACGGTTCACCTGGGAGGAGACCGCCCGGCGCACCGTCCGCGTCTACGAACAGGTGGCCGGCCGTTGATAGAAGACTGCGCTCCGCTTCTTACAGGAAGCGCACCGCCCCGATGTAGGACAGGTGGCGGTAGTGCTCCGCCCAGTCGATCCCGTAACCCACGACGAAAAGATCCGGGAT
>NZ_FYEK01000042.1 GCF_900187885.1 Thermoflexus hugenholtzii JAD2
GGCCCAGCCCGTTGCCGGCCGGCACCCGGAAGGCCAGGAGCACCACCTCGAGGTCCTCTTCCCCCTCGCGCCATCCCGGGCCGGCCAGCGGAAGCGGCAACTCCCGAAGGTCCGGGCATCCCAACGCCCGCAGCGCCCTCCGGAGGGCTTCCCGACGCAGGGGGCAGGGCTCCGCGATCCCGACGACCA
>NZ_FYEK01000043.1 GCF_900187885.1 Thermoflexus hugenholtzii JAD2
GAGGTTTCGTCAAGAGGTGTGGACTTTCGCATTAGGCGGCGACCTCCTGGGGAGCCTCGACCCCATCCACGTACCGCACGCCTGCGTAGACCTTCGCGAGCAGGTGCGGGGGCGTTCAGGCGGCGGAAACGCCGTTCCGCCACCAGGAGCATCTTCCCGATCACCGCGCTGAGCTGGTCGTAGCGCTTGGAGCGCTTGGCCGCGTCCGTCCGCAGCCGCAGCGCCGCAAACGGGGACTCCACCACGTTCACCGTCCGGAGGTGCACCCGGTGCTCCTGGGGGAACTGGGAAAAGGTGACCATCCGGTCCCAGTCCTGCCCCAGGGTCTGGGCGGCCTGTTTGCAAGTCCTGCCTTTGGCACCACGCCTCGAAGGCCTGCCGCTGGTGATCTGCTTCCTTCCGGCTGGG